>JBIKSW010000026.1:0-7192 GCA_044348415.1 Candidatus Nanopelagicales bacterium | reverse complement strand
AGCGAGCAGTTGATGCGGCGATCAAACATGAAGTTGTCATTGGCGCTCACGTTGGTTATGAAGATCGTGAGAATTTTGGTCGCTATGACGTCGAAATGGATTATGACTCGTTACGAAAACTTACTTTCGACCAAATTCACGATCTACTAGATATCGTTGCTAAATCAAATGCCGAAATGAAGTATGTAAAACCGCATGGCGCGCTGTATCACCGGATTGGAAATGATGCCGAGCAGGCCGCAGCCGTTGTTGACGCCATCGCAGAAATCGATTCAAGTTTGGACATCTTGGTTCCAGATACTGAAATCATAAAAGCAGCCGCTGCGAGCGTAGGACTAAATGTCGTTCACGAATTCTTCGCAGATCGAGCCTATTTACCAACTGGCACTTTAGTTCCACGAACCGTAGCTGATTCTGTTTTGCATGATGCAGATGAAATTTCGGAACGAGTAATTGAATGGCTGACAGGTGGCCAGATTTCAGCAAGTGACGGCAGTCGAATTCTTGTCAGCGCACAATCTATTTGCCTGCATGGAGATACCCCAGGAGCCGTGGCAAGTGCTGCCTCAATCTACGATCGCTGCAAGGTAGCAGGGTATGAAATTCAATCTTGGCTAGCAAGTTAAGTCGTGAAAGTTAACCGTTATGGCTGGCAGGGCGCCCTAATTGAATGTCACTCAGAGGAAGTCTCAGCTGTGTCTAACGCCTGTCTGCGAAGCGATTTGTTTACTGAAGTGGTTCCAGCTGAATGCACAGTGCTCGTGTGCTGGGATAAAGATTTATCGATTTCGCAAATTGAAAACTTAATTGCAAATGTCACTGCTGTTAGCGCAGCAAGTCCAGGCCGGTTGGTTGAAATTCCGGTTACTTACAATGGCCAGGATTTAACCGAAGTTTCTCAGCTGACTGGCCTAAGTGAATCTGAAGTGATTGAACTTCACAGCAGCACAATTTTCAACGCGGCATTTGCCGGCTTTGCACCTGGGTTTATGTATTGCACCGGCTTGCCTGAAATTTTGCAACTGCCAAGGCGCGCTACTCCGCGAACTAGCGTTCCAGCAGGATCACTCGCAATAGCGGATGCTTACACCGCAATCTATCCACTGAATTCTCCTGGTGGTTGGAACTTGATTGGTACAACAGACATCAAGATGTTCGATGCCAAGGCTGACCAGCCCTCATTCTTGTTACCGGGTGACCGCGTGAGATTTGTGCCGGAATCAAAATGAAAACCATAACTTTCACCAAAGCCTCAGGATTCTTAACTCTGCAAGACCAGGGTCGGATCGGTTACGCAAACATTGCAGTACCAACAAGTGGTGCTTTTGATCAAAAGTCACACCAATTGGCGAATCGACTGATTGGAAATTTTCCTAACGCTTGTGTAATCGAATCTCTTAGAGCCAGTTTTGAATTTGTGACTGATACGGACCTTGTCATTTCAGCAACTGGAGCGCCAGCATCTGTTCAAGTTGACGGGCGAGAGCATGAAATGTTTCGAGCAATCTATGTGCCGGCTGGATCTGCTGTAAGCGTCTCGCCAGGAAATCTAGGTATGCGTACATATTTGGCAATCCGAGGTGGAATTGTTGGCAATCAGATAATGGGCTCATGCTCATTTGATGAACTGAGCCAAATTGGTACGCCACCGATTAAGCCAGGGGATGAGTTTTCAGTTGAGGATCAAGTAGCAGGAAGCATCACAGGGGATTACGTCACAGCGTCAGTGGTCACCGGAGTGGATATTGAGTTAGAGGCCATGCCAGCGCCACGTTGGAGCGGTTTTAGTAATCCCAACCTCCTGTTTACAAGTGAGTATCAAGTTACAGGTTCCGTTAATCGAGTTGGATTGCGCCTAACAGGTCCAGAGCTCAGCTGGTCCTCACAGTCAAGGTTGGCAAGCGAAGGTGCAGTAACTGGCGCAATCCAAATCCCAGTTGATGGTATGCCTTTGATTTTCGGACCCGACCACCCAACAACAGGGGGCTACCCAGTTGTGGCTGTTGTCTCTCGCAATTCACTTGATCTCTTGGCACAGACCGCGCCTGGCACCATGGTTAGGTTTAAGCAGGTTCGTTAACGCTCGAGCATCGAAAGCTGTTTAATGATGGCTGAGGTAGGTCCTGAGGTATTCAAGGCATAAAAGTGCAAACCTTCAGCGCCCAACGCAAATACGTCCTCACAAATCTGCACCGCAACATCAATTCCAAGTTGCTTAAGTGACTCTGGATCATTTTGGTATCGTGCGAAACGCAATCGTGTGGCCTTTGGCATGTAGCCACCGCTAAGTTCCAACATCTTTACGATCTGTGGGTAGCTAGTTACCGGCATGATGCCTGGGTAGATCGAAAGTTTAGAGCCACGAGCATCTAAGGCATTTCGCAGTGCCTCATACCGTCCGCTATCAAAGACGAACTGAGTGATTGCAAATGTGGCACCTAGTTCTTCTTTACGAAGCAGGACGTTTATGTCTTTTGCAAAGTTTCCATCCGATGCTGGGTGCACATCAGGAAAAGCCGCCACACCAATAGAGAAGCCGCCAAGCTCGGCAGCAAGTTCAACAAGCTGATCTGCATAATCAAAGCCACCTGGAGTTGTAACCCACGGCGCTGTTGGTCCACCAACAGGGTCCCCACGTAGCGCTAAGACGCCGTGGAAGCCTTCTGACTTGTATTGCTCAAGGACATCAATTAACTCATCACGAGTGGATCCAACGCAGGTTAAATGCCCGATAACTGGCACACCAGTTTTAGCAATGAATTCTGAGGCGATTCGAACGGTTCGATCTCGAGTTCCGCCGCCTGCGCCATAGGTCATCGAAACAAAATCAGGCTTAAACTCCTGGAGCTCATCAATGGTTTGCCAGAGTTTTGCTTCACCTTCTGGATCTTTGGGTGGGAAGAACTCGAAAGAAATTGTGGGGACCGCAACGGCAGGCTCTGTTACATCAAAAGCGGTGTCGGCTGACAACTTGCCTCCTGGAGATCTGGGGGTCCGGATCAATCCACGAGGCTTCGTTTCCTGAATGCTCTAACTTAGCATTTGTCAGAACAAAAAAGAATCAGGCTCGAGATTTTGCTATTTGCTTAGTTGCAATAAGCGCAACGTAGGCAATTGGAATTGCAGACAATGCACAGAGCCAGCCGTAACTAAGGACTGCAATAATCACGCCAGCCAAAGCGCCACCAATTGCTGCACTTAAATTCATTACCAAGTCAGATGTACCTTGTGCTGGCGCGCGATAGTGATCAGATACAGACTCAGAAAGCAATGTTGAGCCAGCAATCAAAGTGCAGGACCAGCCAAGGCCTAGCAAGAACAACCCGATGCCTAATTGAATCTCATTGTTAGCAGGTGAGAGTCCTGAGATGACTGCAGATGCAATCAGAATCAAGCTGCCGATCAGGATTACTTGTTGCCTACCTAGGCGATCGGTTAAGTATCCAACCACAGGGGAGAGCGCATACATTCCGGCAATGTGCACGCTGATTACGAATCCAATGATGTTGAGTGAAACATCTACGTGAGCCATGTGAACTGGAGTCATGACCATTACCGCAACCATGATTAAGTGCCCCATAGAAATTGCTAAGAGCCCAAGCAGCGCATTTGGTATGGAAGTTATGTGCTTGAAAACTTCCTTGGTAGGAACTTTGGTTTTGCTTGAGGATTCCTCGCTGTGTCCAGCAACGCTAGTCAAGTAAGGATCTGGTTTTAGTCGCGTCCAAATGATCGCTGAGCCTAGGCCAAGCATTACTGCAGAGAGAATGTAAGGGCCAGTTAGTTTTGGTAAACCAAAGAATGCTGCAACATTTCCAAAAGGGCCCATTAAGTTTGGTCCGACTACTGACCCAATTGTCGAAGCCCAGACCACAAGTGACAAACTCTTGGCTCTAGTTGATGAGCTTGCCAGATCAACTGCGGCATAACGCGCTTGGTAACCAGAAGCCGCAGCAGCGCCAACTAGAAATGTGCCCAGCAACATAACGGGAAGAATTCGTGAGGTACCACCAGCAACTGCGAACGCTGCGCCAATTGCTCCGATTAGGTAACCAGAACCAAGCGCCAGGCGTCGGCCACCGCGCCTGGTTAAATTCGCAAGTGGCAAAGCCATTGCGGCCGCGCCCAGCACGCCAAAGGTTTGAGCCAATCCGGCTAGGGCTTCTGACTTTGTAATGCTTGCTACCAACAGTGAGCCAGCAGCAACAGTGCTGGAATAACCAAGTCCAGAAAGAGTTTGCGCACTTGCCAAAGTCTGAAGAGTTTTCTTTTGGAGTGGATGCGCTAACTCAATGGAAGGTTCGGTCACAACTAACAGCCTATTGAGGTGGTTGAATTAACCAGTGACCAACATCCAAAAACCAAGTCCCCCTATTTACGCTTCAACTACTTCGGGTTACTACCCGGTAATCATGGCAGTGTTTGTTTCACTGCTAGTTATCTCGAACATCGGTGCGGTAAAGCTCATATCAGTTGGTCCACTAATCCTTGATGGCGGAGCATTCTTGTTCCCGTTGGTGTACATAACAGGCGACATTCTTAGCGAGGTTTACGGCTTTAAAGCTGCGCGCAAAGCAATCTTTGTTGGATTTGCGATGGCGATAATTGCAGCAGTTACGTTTTGGCTAGTTCAACTATCTCCACCAGGTGGTGGCTGGGCTAACCAAGAAGCTTACGAAGCAATCCTTGGCTTTGTACCGCGCATTGTTTTTGCTAGCGTCTGCGGGTTCTTGGTCGGGCAGCTTTTGAACTCATACGTTTTGGTCAAAATCAAAGCGCGCACAAATGAAGGCTCACTTTGGGTCAGGCTCATCGGATCAACTTTGGTTGGTGAGCTTGCTGACACGATTGTCTTTTGCACAATCGCGTTCTACGGAATCATCACCGGTGGAGATTTCTTGAACTATGTAATTGTTGGTTACCTATACAAGACGCTGGTTGAAATAGTTATGCTGCCGGTTACGTACCGCGTGATCGCTCACGTCAAGGCAAACGAACCAACGTATGTGGCAGCGAACTAAAAATTAGTCTTTAGCAAGACCTGGGCGTTGATACTGACCCATAAATTCGGTTTTGAATTCTTGGAAGGTGCCATCAATAAGCGTTTGGCGCATCTTCGCCACCAAGCCCACAATGAAGTGCTCATTGTGAATGGTCAGCAGAGTAGAAGCTAGTAGTTCCTTGGCATGAACTAGATGATGCAAGTAAGCCTGGGTGTAATGCGTACAGGTGTAGCACTCACAGCCTTCAACTAATGGCTCAAAGGATCTGCGGTATTTCGCGTTAGTGATGTTGAAGCGACCGTAGTTGTTGTATACAGCAGCATTTCTGGCTACGCGTGATGCCGAAACACAGTCAAAGGTGTCAATGCCGGCCTCAACGCCCACAAACAGGTCCTCAGGCTCGCCAATCCCGAGTAGGTGGCGAGGTCTAGCTAGCGGAAGTTCTTCTGTTACCCAGCTGACTATGGTGCCAAGCTCGTGCTTGTCTAACGCTCCGCCGATACCGTAGCCATCAAAGTCCATGGCACCAAGGTCAGATGCTGCCTTTCGACGTAGATCCTCGTATTGCGCACCCTGAATGACACCGAATAACGCTTGATACGGCTTACTGGATCGATCTGCAGTTAGCTTCTTATGCTCAGCAATGCAGCGAATTGCCCAAAGCCTGGTTCGCTCAAGTGACATAACTTGGTAATCGCGAGTATTCATCAAGGTAGTTAGTTCATCAAAGGCAAAAATAATGTCAGCGCCAAGTTGATGTTGAACCTGCATAGAAAATTCTGGAGTAAATCTGTGCATGGTGCCATCTAGATGAGACTTAAACGTAACACCGTCATCATCGACATGGGCCAGACGAGTTTTATTCTCAGCGATCACATCATCGGACTGAACAGTGTCAGTCTCCATAGCCAAGACTTTCTTGAATCCAGCACCCAGACTCATTACTTGAAAGCCACCGCTGTCAGTAAACGTTGGTCCAGGCCAGTTCATGAACTTGCCTAAGCCGCCTGCGTCATCGACGATATCAGCGCCAGGCTGTAAGTAGAGGTGATATGCATTTGCTAGCAAGGCTTGAGATCCAAGTTCCTGCATCGACTCTGGCATTACTGACTTAACGGTTGCCTTTGTTCCAACTGGGATAAAGGCAGGAGTTTGTATCTGCCCATGTGGAGTGTTTATAGTTCCAGCTCTAGCGCTACTACTTCGTTCTGGCGCACTTACAACGTCGAAAGAAAATTCAGATTTCGACACTTGCTAGAGACTGTCTAGGTGGTCGGCAATTTTCTTAGCAGCATTACCAAGCGCTTTGTACTCAGCGTCAGTAAGAAGGTCGACAAAATGCCTACGGACGCCTTCGACATGGTCTGGAGCAGCCGAAACGAGAGCCTTCATTCCAGAGTTGGTCAAGACTGCCAACTGACCTCGGCGATCGTCCGGGCAAACCTCGCGCGAGACTAAGCCGGCAGTTTCCATGCGATCAATCTGATGAGATAGTCGACTTCTGGAGAGCAGTGTCAAAGTAGCTAAATCACTCATTCGAATCGATCGGTTCTCGGCTTCAGAAAGACGAACCATGATTTCGTAGTCAGTAATCGTTAATCCATGCGAATCTTGCAGTTCGCGGCTTAGCTGTTCGCGCAAAACCGTGGTGGCAGTGAGCCAGGAACGCCAGTGCGTTTGCTGTTCTTTGGATAGCCAACGAGTCATGGACTGAGTCTAATCGAAGTAATTGAAATGTTAACTACACGGAAGTGAGGATTTCGGCGCCATCAGCCGTAACAACCAGGGTGTGCTCGAACTGCGCGGATCTCAGTCGATCTTTAGTAACTACAGTCCAGTCGTCATCCCACATATCCCAAGTATGAGTTCCCAAGGTAAGCATTGGTTCGATAGTAAATGTCATACCTTCTTTGATTTCAGTATCAAAGTGCTCGGTGTCGTAGTGGGGGATTATTAGGCCGGAATGGAAAGTCGTGCTGATGCCATGGCCAGTAAAGTCGCGCACCACTCCGTAGTTGAATCGCTTGGCGTATGACTCAATTACTCGGCCAATCACATTTATCGGACGCCCGGGCTTCACTGCCGCGATCGCCCGCTTAAGGGATTCTTCGGTTCGCTCAACAAGTAGCCGGGATTCCTCATCAACATTGCCAGCTAGGAAAGTGGCATTCGTGTCACCATGGACTCCG
>JBIKSW010000025.1:0-7244 GCA_044348415.1 Candidatus Nanopelagicales bacterium | reverse complement strand
CTTACTGTCAGGTCGCGATAGGTATGTCGAAGCTAAGGCTGAAGCTGCTGCGGTTCGCCACACTGTCATGCGAGCACCATCCATAGTTGCTAGTGGCTGACCAGTATGACCATCGATCAAGTAATACAGTCCGTGAATACTCGGTAAGCCGATCTGACCATTACTTGGGTACACCGCAACTAGCTTTACTCCGATGTAGTTATCTTCGCCAGGTCCAGTCCATGCCGGCATTAACAAAAGTGCATTCTCTACTTCGGCGCCATTTGCATCAATGCCAGGCATGCCGTGATGCTGACGAAGCGGGGTAGTCCAAGTTCCAGCGAATGCCTGCTTAAGGCTTTCAACTAGGGAAGGGAAGGTCAGAATTCGGTCCAATTCGGACTGGTCTAAGTGCAGCATGGGTAACTCCTTATCCCTGCAAGGTTATTCCTGTCCGAATTCCTGTCCAATTTCCAGGTGCATTTTGGGTCAGGTAGGGTATTTTGCAGAACGCAAATCAAAGTTATTGAACTAGTTGAATGGATTTGAAATGAGTGCAACAGCAGTAAGTGGAGTAATCGTTGATTCTTGGGCAGCAAAGTCCCGAGTCCGAAATGCAGCACTGGTGCTTGGCCTTACTGCCTTCACTGCAGTCTCAGCACAGATCGCAATCCCACTGCCATTTACTCCAGTGCCACTTACGCTTCAGACATTTGCAGTCCTAGTTGGCGCAGCAGCCCTTGGCGCTGAACGCGCTGTGTTGGCTCAAGTTCTCTACATCACACTTGCAGTTGCAGGCGCTCCAGTTATGGCCGGCGCTAACGGTGGGCGAGAAGCCGTTATGGGCGCAACCGGCGGATACTTAATCGGTTTCGTACTTGCTTCCTATGTAGTTGGACGTATCGCTAGCCGTGGCGCAACAACAAAGATTTCGACAACCGCACTTGCCTACATTGCTGGTAGCGCAACTATCTACTTAATTGGCGCACCATGGCTTGCTTACACAACAGGCAACACAATGGCATGGGCCATTGCAAATGGTGTTGTGCCGTTTCTAATTGGTGATGCAATAAAGGCAGTAGCTGCGGGTGCAGTTCTTCCATTGGCTTGGAAGTTAACTAACTCAAAGTAGTTTTCTGCACTTGTAGCTATGGGTTACGAAGGCGCGAATAACCAAAGAATTGGAAGCGTAGCCATCGCAATTGCGCCGATGCCAACCAGCAAGCTGGACCACCAAGGTGAAGCATGCTCGCCAAGTAGTTGTTTATCTCGGGCAAGCCACCAAATAATGAACATCAAGATTGGTGCAGTCAGCCCATTCAACAGCGCCGCCACTACAAGAGAGCGCATTGGATTTATCCCGATTAGATTCAATGCCACAGCAATTGCCATCGATACAACAATCACGCCATAGAACTGCTTTGCTTGGCTTGGGCGCTTCTCCAAGCTTTCTCGCCAACCCATGGCTTCACTAACGGCATAAGCAGTAGAGCCAGCTAAAACTGGAACTGCTAACAGTCCGGTTCCGAGTATGCCAAGTGCGAAGAGGATTCCTGCTGCGTCACCAGCAATCGGTGCTAACGCCAATGCCGCTTGTTCTGGGGAAGTGATCTCAGTGATGCCATTGGCATTTAGAGTTGCCGCTGTTGTAGTCATGATGGCAAACATGACAAAGATGCCAGAAAACATTCCCGCCAACACATCACTGCGCATGGCTCGGATGTGTCCGCGTGAAGTATCTGGTAATTCACCAGACGCTTCCACTTCTTCTGCCGCTTGCCAAAAGAAAAGGTATGGCGAAATTGTGGTTCCAGCGATAGCAATAATTGCTGCAATGTCGAAGCGATTCCAACCAATTTCAATTTGGGTTAAACCTGCGAGAACTTGCTGCCAGTCAACGTTAGCTACGACTAGTACGGCAACGTAACTCAAAAGCGAAAGGCAAAGCCATCGCAGAACCCGTGCGTACTGGTGGTAAGGAATCAAGATCTCAGCAGCACCAACAAGCAATGCGATTAGCACCACACCGAGCAATTGTGGGATTGGCACGAACATTCGCACGACGGCAGCCATGGAACTTAAGTCAGCTGCAATGTTTACAGTATTGGCGAGCGCGACTAGAAATACTGTTACAAACAAAACCCAAGTAGGCATTCGCTGTTTGATAACTCGCGCCAACCCATGTCCAGTTACAAGCGCAATTCGCGCGCAAGTTTCCTGAATTGCAAAGGCAAATGGCAATAGGACTGGAGCTGCCCAAAGAAAGCGATAACCGAATTGAGCGCCAACTTGGGAATAAGTACCAATGCCGGATGGGTCATCGTCTGCCGCCCCGGTAACGATTCCAGGACCAATTCGCGAAAAGTATCCGGCACCTCGGATTTGAAGACGCCGGGGATGGTGGGAGGCAGAACTGGCGCTTTGTTTCGAATCCATTTCCTCAACCACATAGCCACCTTACTAAGTTGCGCGAAACGGACTATTTGTCCGGATTCAACGGGTATATCGAGGGGGGGGGGCTTTAGTAAGTGCAGCTTGTAACCTGCGAAGGCTGAAATGAGAAATTGTCAGTCAGTACAAATAGTGTTGGGACATCGAAATCACTTATTCGCAACACACGAGGCTAACCCACTAACGCATAGCTAGATGAATTTCGATAAGATGCTTATAGGCAACACCCCCATAGCATTTGGTAAGTCATCCGAATTGAAGGAGAACTGTGTTAGAGCTAGTACTTACTGACGAACCGGTTACTCCTCGAGTTGAACTACTGGAAGGCCCACGCGTTCGCCTGACTATGAGTGCAAGCGAGAATCTGGCACATGGAATTGAGTTCTGTCGGGCTGAACTTGCCGAAGCTGTTGAAATTGCTTTAAGCCAACTCCATCATGATGAAGCAGCTCCATCAAGAGTTTTCGTAAGAGATGCGCAGGGGAGTCAGGTTATTACGACTATCGATCCGTGCACTACTTACGGATCACAAGCGATCGTTAGGTCCTAGAATTTCGAGTGCCTTCAGGATGTCTGCAGGTGAGGCCTTCAAAACTCGACATAGGTCCGGTAGCAAGGCAACACTTGGACGAGTCTCAAGTGAAAAGTAGCGATACAAGTTTCCGCGGTTAATCTGAATCTCTTGGGCAACCTCTTCAAGAGAGTTGTAACCCAGCTTCTCCATTCGAGCACGCAACCATTCCAAACCAGTCTTGTTAGTTGTGGACTTCTGTGCTGCGTTTGCCATCAGATTTATTTTCTCATTTCAAAAGTTGCTGCATTTAAGTATTACTCTGGAATATCGTACCTGCACCCTCAGAAGATCTATTTCACCTCAGGGCGCAACACAGTTAGTTATTTGTAAAATTTTTGTTACGTAGATTTGTTACTGGCGAGTAACCCGAGAAAACGGGCAGAAACCAGTGCCTGAGTGATTGCGAATTTATTCCGCAGGGGATTCCAGGTCTGCCAAAACTTCGATTTTTTGGGATTCCGAAAGTGGTTTATCAGCTTGCGGTAGACGCGACGCGGCATAAACCCACACATAAATTGTCGAAACAATTAATCCGATGGAGACCCCAAGTAGCGCAGACTGCGGACTCACATTCTCGACGAGATATCCACCAAGTGCGGTGCCAACTGCCAACATGGAACCTTCAACCGCCCACAACCAGGCTTGCGCTGATGTTGCGGTTCCCTGCGGTCGCACCGCTTCCAAAACTTCCCAATGGAAAACTTGAGCAAAGCCCATACCCAATCCAAGTAGGCCCAACACCACAGCCATTGACCAGCCTGGTGTTGTGAACACCAACGGAAGCGCAGCAATTGACGCCCCAAGAATTGCCCACTTGAATCCTTGCAGCGGTGTCGTTAATGACTTGCGACTGCCAATTAACAGTCCACCAATAATGCTGGTGCCAGCAAGCGTGGCCAAAAGTGGAGCAGATAGGCCAGGCGTACCTTGCAAAGTTGAAAATGAAGGAATTGATATTTCCAACAGACCCCAAGCTAAACCAAAGATAACTCCTTCGAAGGCAAGGATTTGAAATTGTTTATTGCGCAACAACATCATTGAGTTGCCTTGTTGTGGCTCTGGTTTCCAGTTTCGAGACGCTGGCATTTGAATGATCGCGATGCCACCGATCGCCATCAATGTTGCAGTAGCCCAAAGTGCAGCACTTCCGCTGACTGAAATTGCAATCGCAGTTGCCAATACTGGTCCAGCAACAATGGTCGAGCTCGACATAGTTGTATCCAAGGCATATGCAGTACGCAAGTTTTCTGGGCCTACCAGCACGCGCCATAACGGTCTGGTTGAGAGGTTTACCGGTGGCGAGGATAGTCCGATCAATCCTGATACAAAGATAATCGCTGCAGGGCTAGAGACAGTGCTTAGAACAATCACGAAAGCAACCCAACTCGGAACAAAAAAGCTAAGTGGCTTTGTTTGCCCCCACTTGTCTATCAAGTTGCCACGAAAGCCAGCAGTTAATGAAGAAGCAATTGTTTCAACGCCAGTGGCGATTCCAGCTAACGTGATCGAACCGGTTTTGTCCTGAACAAAGAAGAAGGTTGCTAGAGCGATCATTCCGTAGGCAAGCCGACCGGGTAGTGCGCTAATGACTAATCTCTTAACTCCTGGAATTTTGAAGAGATCGAGGTAAGTGCGCACAAACACAGCCTAGTGGACTTAGCACTTGACGCTCTAAGCGATAAATCGCCTATAGAGCCAGATAAGTTTCTTTTCCACTAGGCGATGTGGGAGAGTTGAGAGTTACAAACTTTAGTCCACAAAAAGTAACCGCAGTTTTGCGAATTCAAGGAGCACCATGTCAGTCGAAAGTTCAGCAAGTACCCCAACCCAACTAGATCCAAATCGCTGGCGAGCCCTTATGGTCATCGCGATTGCTCAGTTAATGGTGGTCCTTGATGCATCGATTGTTAACATTGCACTTCCATCAATCCAGGCAGACCTTGGAATTACAGATGCAAATCGTCAGTGGGTAGTAACTGCTTACACTTTGGCCTTTGGCGGCTTGTTACTACTCGGTGGCCGAATCTCAGATTTTTGGGGACGCAAGAAAGCATTCATGACTGGCCTCTTGGGATTTGCCGGCGCATCTGCAATCGGCGGACTTTCTGTCAACCAAGAAATGCTTTTCTCTGCTCGCGCTTTACAAGGTGTATTTGCTGCGCTACTTGCTCCAGCTGCGTTGTCCTTAATTACTACAACTTTTAGTGACTCCAAAGAACGCGCAAAAGCATTTGGTGTTTATGGTGGTCTATCAGCCGGTGGCGCTGCGATTGGTTTGATTTTAGGCGGACTGCTAACACAGTACGCATCTTGGCATTGGACGCTTTTAGTTAACGTGCCAATCGCGATTGCTGCATTCATGCTTGCAATTCCAAACATAAAAGAGAGCAAGGCAAGCGGTGACACGCGTTATGACATCCCGGGCGCCGTTACATCAACACTTGGTTTAGTTTCATTGGTTTACGGAATTACCCAGGCGGGCGAACTAGGTTGGTCCGACCAGACAACACTTATGTGGTTCGGCGCAGCTATTGCTTTACTGGCAGCATTCTTTGTAATTGAAAGTCGTACCAGTCATCCACTTCTACCGATAAACATTATTCTTAACCGCAACCGTGGTGCGAGTTACTTAACTTCATTTATTGTCGGTGCTGGATTATTTGGCATGTTCTTGTTCCTTGCTTACTTCTTCCAGGGGATCTTGCAGTACTCGCCAATCAAGGCGGGCTTGCTGTTTCTTCCGTTCTCGGTTGGTGTAGGTATCAGTGCTGGAATCGCATCGCAAGCACTACCAAGATTTGGTCCTCGTTACGTTTCTTTCACCGGATTGATTATGGCGACTGCGGGTATGTTGCTGCTGACCCAGCTGGAGCCAACAAGCGCTTACGTAAGTGATATCTTGCCTGCGCTTATGGTTTTGAGTTTAGGTATGGGACTTGTATTCGTTCCAATTTCGGCTACCGCACTATTCGGAGTGGGCAATCACGATGCTGGCGTAGCCTCTGCGGTACTTAACACCGCACAGCAAATTGGTGGTGCATTGGGAACAGCATTCTTAAACACCATCGCAGTTACCGCAACAGCCAACTACTTTGTTGACAACATGATTGATCCAGCAGATCCAGCAAATGCCGGAGCAATGCCAGTGGCGCTGACTGAGGGCTTCACTACTGCATTCACTTGGAGTGCCGGATTTATGATCCTGGGAGCCTTAATCTGGGTATTCATGATCAATGCAAACAAGGACACTTTGGGAGCCAATGACGCTCCTGTGCATGTGGGATAGCGAGCTGAAATGAGTGAGATAACAAGAGTTAGCGCAACTGATGTACCTGAGTTGCACGGCTTAGTTGAAAAGTATCGAGCTTTCTATAAGCAACCTGAAAACGAAAAAACTTTAGGTTACTTGGAGCAACGAATTGCTAACGAAGAAGCGATTGCATTTATAGCTAGAGATAACGGCAATGCAGTTGGATTTACTTTGCTGTATCCAACTTTTTCAACGGTTTCACTTTCAAACATTTGGCTACTTAACGACTTGTACGTCGATGAGTCTGCGCGCGGCAAGGGGATAGCAAGCGAACTTATGGATGTTGCGGAATCAGCAGCCAAAAGCGCTGGCGCAACTCGAGTCTTCTTGCGGACTGCAAACGATAACTTGCCAGCCCAAGCCCTCTATGAAGGTCGCAACTGGGTCAAGGATGAAGTGTTCCGCAGATACGACTTAGTGTTCTAGCCAGCTGAGTTGTCCTAGAGTTTTTGTATTCCTGAAAAGACTAAGATTGCGGCATGACTAATCAGATGCCCACTCGTAAGCTGCGCGATCTTGAAGTAAGTGCAATTGGCTTAGGCTGCATGCCCATGTCCTGGGGGTACAACGTTGCCGATGCCGACCGCAATGAGATTAGAGCAACCCTTCATCGCGCACTAGAGCTTGGCATTACCTTGTTTGATACGGCCGATGTTTATGGTCCTTGGACGAATGAAGAGATCCTGGGCGAATACTTGGTCAAGGATGGCTTGCGGGACAAAGCAATCATCGCCTCTAAGTGCGGACTCACACCAGTGAACATGACTTCCTATGGCAAAAACGGAAAACCAGATTATGTTCGTCAGGCATGTGAAGATTCATTGCGCCGACTCGGCACTGATTACCTGGATCTTTATCAACTGCATCGTGTTGATCCGGAAGTCCCGATTGAAGAAACTTGGGGCGCTCTTGCCGGACTTGTTGAAGCGG
>JBIKSW010000024.1:0-7256 GCA_044348415.1 Candidatus Nanopelagicales bacterium | reverse complement strand
CCACCAGTTTTCTTTACCGTGATGTCCCAGGTTGTAACCATAACTTTTTGTGCACTTGGTTTCATTAGTGCTCCTATTTGCCTCTTTAGGCGGGGAGCATCTGCTGACAAATAGAAAGTGAACAGCGCCAGCGTTAGAACCTGAAATAAGCCGCCAGCAATTGCAGTTATGATTCCAACAAAGCCGCCAGCAAAATTACTTGCCCACTCAGCAATTTGCGCTGGCTGAATATTGAGCTGATTGATGAGCGTTTCTGGATTCAAGTTCTGGTTAAAGGTCTGGTTTATCCACTTCGTTAAATCAGTAACCAAGCTGGGTAGATCTGACACTAACGATGAGGCTTGAGCAAATAGAATTCCGCCAAATAAGGCCAGGAATCCTGATGCAACTATGGCTAATCCAAACATTGTTAAGCCAGTTGCCGAGCCCCTGCGCCAGCCTCGAGTTGAAAGCGCCGAAACGGCTGGCTCCATTGCAACCGCAAAGAGCAGAGCAAGCAGAAGTAGCAAGATAAAACTTATGTTCTGGTTAAAAACCCAAAGGCCTAACAACGCGGCTGCGGTGAAAAGAATTACGGTACGAAAGACCCATTTGATAGATGCTTTATCGAATCCAGTCATATTTATTGGATCTTTCGGTGATGTGCTCATAAAACGAGGTTACCTGACCAACACTTGACCATTGGACGTGACACCATAGACACATGCCCAGTTATCGCGCCGAAGCCATTGTTTTGCGCACACACAAGCTGGGCGAAGCAGATCGAATCATAACTTTGCTGACTCGAGAACGTGGAAAAATTCGAGCCGTTGCTAAAGGTGTTCGCAGGACTAAAAGTAAGTTCGGTGCGCGACTTGAACCATTTAGCCGGGTTGATCTATTGGTTTTTGAAGGCAAGAGCCTCGATATCATCACGCAGGCAGAGTCATTAAATGCATATGGCCAAGATCTTGCATTGGATTATTCATTGTGGACAGCTGGTCAAACCATGTTGGAGACTGCGGATCGGCTAACCCCTGAGGATTCAATCTCGGCAGAATCACAATACCTATTACTAGTCGGAGCGCTTCGAACTTTGGTGACGGGAGAGCATGCTGCCAGCTTGGTTCTTGATGCATTCCTGCTTCGCTCACTTTCTATGGCTGGGTATTCGCCAACATTGAGTGCTTGCGTTATCTGTGGTGTTGCTGGTACTCAGCCTTTCTTCCATGTTTCAACCGGTGGAGCACTTTGTGTTGAACATCGAGTGCCCGGAAGCGTCGCTCCGCGTCCTGAATCATTTGCATTAATGCAAGCACTTTTATCAGGAGACTGGGATGCGGCCGATGCCTCAGCCGCTAAAGATCGAAATGAAGTGTCTGGACTAGTGGCAGCGTACGTGCAATGGCACTTAGAACGAGGCCTGCGATCATTGCCATTAGTTGACCGGCAGGCAACTTGATTATGAAAGACTTAAACCATGTTGCTTAACCCGCCGCCGCATGCTTCGGGTGCCCAGCCACCAAAAATTCAAACGGATTTAGTTCCGAATCACATTGCCGTTGTTATGGATGGCAATGGCAGGTGGGCCAAAGAACGTGGACTGCCTCGAACTGCTGGGCATGAAGCTGGCGAAGCAAGTTTGATGGATTGCATTTATGGCTCACTTGAACTTGGCGTCAACTGGCTATCTGCATATGCCTTTTCAACTGAGAACTGGCGACGCTCGCCAGAAGAAGTTCGCTTTTTAATGAACTTCAATCGTGATGTGATTCGCAGACGCCGTGACGAAATGAACGACATGGGTGTTCGAATCCGCTGGGCTGGTCGTCGACCGAAACTGTGGCGATCTGTGATCGAGGAGTTAGAAGCTTGCGAGAAGTTAACGGCAAAGAACTCACGACTAACTGTGACAATGTGCGTGAATTATGGGGGACGTGCTGAGATTGTTGATGCCGTTTCAGCAATCGCGCAACAGGTGGCGGATGGAAAAATCGATCCGAAAAAAGTCACTGAAAAAACAATCAAGAAGTACTTAGACGAGCCAGACATGCCAGATGTCGATCTATTCGTCAGGTCAAGTGGGGAGCAGCGCTTAAGCAACTTCTTGCTTTGGCAAAGTGCCTATTCCGAATTCGTCTTCTTGCCAACGCTTTGGCCAGATTTTGATCGTCGCCATTTGTGGCATGCCTGCGAGATTTACGCTTCTCGAGATCGACGTTACGGGGGAGCAGTCCCAAATCCGCTTCCCGTTGACAAATCTCCGACACATGATTGATTTTTCGACCCGCAGGAAGCAAAACTCGCAGCCCCATGCTTGACTTGAGCTATGGGCCAAGCAAACAAACCAAAAAAACCAAATCCTGCTGTTCCAGTAGTGACCCATTCAGCGCTTCGTAAGCGGGTAACGGACTTGAGTGCTCCTGCTCTGCTTAGGATTCATGGCCTGCCTAAATTCTTAGTTCCAGGAATGATTGCAGTGCTTATGCTTCTTGGCCTTTTCTTGCCAGCGCCGTATTCCGGCGCAGCATTAACTGTAGTTAGCTTGTTTATTGGCTGGCTCATGTACTTGTCGTGGCCACTACTTGATTCAAAATCTAGATTGATCCGTTTGTTAGTTTTTCTAATTCTGGTAGCAGCTACAGCAATCAATTACGGCGCTTAACTTTCATGCTCGGAACTTTTCATGCTGTTTGGACTTTTGATGTAGCAGATACTGCTGCCTGGAAGATAGAAGCAAAACAGGCAATGAATGTTCTGCAGGAGAGACCTGGATTTGTATCGGGGAGTATTTTCCATAATGCAGATTCGCCGGAACGCTACTTGATTAAGACTGACTGGATTGATGTGGGCTCCTATCGGCGAGCCCTTGGTTCAATGGAAGCAAAAATTGGTGTGTGGCCATTCTTAGCAAACATGAGAGATGAGCCAACCGCATTCGAAATTCTGATGGATTTCACACCTGATTCGGTGACTGAATACGAGTCAAGCGTTTATGACGAAGTTTGATTTCATCGATCGAGAAGATGCTGGGCAAAAAATGCTGGCAACATTCAAAGCTGAAATTTTAGAACATGATGCAATCGTCGTTGTCTTGCCGGCAGCAGTTGAAATTGCATTGGCATTTGCAACGGAAATGACCCTGCCTATGCGTGATCTAAACATCATCCGAACCAGCGCCACCGTCTCAATCCCCAGACTGCAAGGCTTATCTGGTTTGAAAGTTGCAGTGATTGATGATGGTGTTGAATCAGGCAGCACAGCTATGGCAATTGGCGCAATGTTGCGTGATGCATCCGTAGCATCGGCAACACTGATTGTTCCAGTTTGTCCAAGATCCGTAGTGCCACATTTGCTAGCCGTTTATGACACGATTCATGCAGTCGTATCGCCGCCCATGCCTAGCTCACTGAGATTGCATTACGAGGTTAGCTAGATTCCTTAAGGGCAGTAAGAGCTGCTTTACCTTCTTTGGTGACGCTGTAGGAATATGTGATCTCACCAAGTGGTTCATCATCTGCACTGATAACACTCTTTGCAATTCGACCTTCTGAGTCAAGGGTGTAAACCGTTACGTACTTTGATAGGTCAATTGTGTTAGTGATCGTGTATTCACCAGGAGCGCTACTGATCACTGAGCCTTGGTCATTGCCGCCTGCAACTAATCCATCCAACTCAGACAGGGTTCGGGCTGGCATCATCGAGGTTTCATCCATTTCAAAAACCGAGTCAGCACCTACGTCATAGCTTGCGCAAGTATTGGATTTTGGGTCTTGCACAGCCACTTGAACCACTGTGCCATCGGTATCAAACCACAATTCAGTTAAACCGGTTTCAGCTGCACCATCTTGCGACTTAACTAATGCGGCTCGGAACTCTCGTTCAGCATCAGGTTCGATTTCATTCGGGCTTACGGTTGGCTCCGCTTCTAAGGTGGGCGCTGCAGCGCTAGTTTCCTGTGGGGCTCCCGAGTTACTTCCGCATCCGACAGTTAATGCCATGACTGCAAATACCGAAAGCCCAATGGCGAAAGGGCGCAGTTTCAAAGTTGTCTTGCTCAAAAGGTTCATTACTTCCATCGTAACTTGAATACCTATATGGTCAGTTTCCCTCGATAGAATGGGGTTTCCTGCTTCCGGCAACCAGTCGGACAGCCTTATCGGATGTTGAGTTTCATGGATCGCGTAGACGCTGTAGTAAATCTGTCCAAACGTCGGGGATTTGTTTTCCCAAGTAGCGAAATCTACGGTGGGTCCCGATCTGCCTGGGATTATGGGCCACTCGGTGTAGAGCTCAAGGAAAACGTTCGCCGCCAATGGTGGAAAGCGGTAGTTCAATCCCGCGAAGACGTTGTCGGTATCGATTCAGCGGTTATCTTGGCGCCCCAAGTTTGGGCAGCATCTGGACACCTTGCCACCTTTACTGATCCGCTAACCGAGTGCACTTCATGCCACAAGCGCTTCCGCGAAGATCACTTGCTCGAAGAATTTGAAGAACGAAAGGGTCGCGCTCCTGAAGGTGGCCTGGCTGGAGTTCCTTGTCCTAATTGTGGAACTAAGGGCGAATTCACTGAACCAAAAATGTTTAATGGAATGCTTTCGACAAATCTTGGTCCAGTTATCGATGAAAACTCATTGCATTACCTACGTCCTGAGACTGCTCAGGGCATTTTCACAAACTACGCAAACGTCGCGGCGTCATCTCGCAAAAAACCACCGTTTGGTATTGGTCAAACTGGAAAGTCTTTCCGTAACGAGATCACACCAGGAAACTTCATTTTCCGAACCCGCGAATTTGAACAGATGGAAATGGAATTCTTTGTTCCACCTGGCACAGATGAGCAGTGGCATGAGTATTGGCTAGAAGAACGCTGGAATTGGTATGTCGACCTAGGTCTATCTACTGACAACTTGCGTCGCTTTGAACATCCAAAAGAAAAGCTTTCACATTACTCAAAGCGCACAACTGATATTGAATACCGATTCCAGTTCGGTGGCAGCGAATTTGCTGAGCTCGAAGGCATCGCAAACCGTACCGACTTTGATTTGAAGGCGCACATGGAAGCCTCGGGCAAGGACTTGTCATTCTTTGATCAAGAATCCGGCGAGAAGTATGTTCCTTACGTGATTGAACCGGCTGCAGGTTTAACTCGCGCAGTCCTAGCCTTCATGCTCGAGGCATATGACGAAGATGAAGCGCCAAACACTAAGGGTGGCGTTGATAAGCGCGTTGTTATGCGTTTCGATAAGCGCCTAGCTCCAGTAAAGGCAGCCATCTTGCCGTTGTCGCGCAATGCTGACTTGAGTCCAAAGGCAAAAGACTTGGCCACCGAGCTTCGCAAGAACTGGAACATCGAGTTTGATGATGCTGGTGCAATTGGTCGTCGCTACCGCCGTCAAGACGAAATTGGAACTCCGTACTGCATAACTGTTGACTTTGAAACTCTTGAAGACAACGCAGTTACTATTCGTGATCGAGACACTATGGAGCAAGAACGCGTTGGCCTTGATTCGGTCGTCTCTTGGTTAGGCTCTCGCCTCGTCGGCTGCTGATGTTTGCAGATCTATTAGCCACCGATCCGGTGATCGAACTCGCGCCCATGGCGGGAGTCACGAACCGGGCATTTCGTCGAGTCTGTCGCGAGGCGTCAACACAGATGCGCCAATCTGCTGGCCAAGTCGATGTTGATCACACGGTTTATGTAGCGGAAATGACAACTTCGCAGGCGTTGTTGATGCGCCATCCAGAAACCTTGGACTTAGTGACCTTTGATTCCGACGAAAAAACCCGAAGTGCTCAGCTTTATGGTGTTGATCCAGACATCGTGGGCGCAGCAGTAAAAATGCTCGTTGATGAAGACATGGCCGATCACGTTGATTTGAACTTTGGTTGCCCAGTGCCAAAGGTCACCCGCAAAGGTGGCGGCAGCGCATTGCCTTGGAAGCGCGATTTGTTTTCCAGCATTGTTAATGCAGCAGTGAAGAATGCACAAGGCAAAGTTCCGGTAACAGTAAAGATGCGCGTTGGCATTGATGATGACCACATCACTTATTTGGACGCTGGAAAGATCGCGTCACAAGCGGGCATAACTTGGGTAGCACTTCACGGTCGAACTGCCGCGCAGTATTACGGTGGCAAAGCAGACTGGACCACTATTGCAAGACTCGTCGAACACATTCCAAACACACCCGTACTAGGCAATGGCGATATTTGGTCAGCGGCCGATGCGCAGCGAATGCTCGATGAAACTGGCGCTCGCGGAGTAGTTGTTGGTCGCGGATGTTTAGGACGACCTTGGTTGTTCGGTCAGATTCGTGCCTCTTTTGCTGGAGAACCAGTTCCAGCGGAACCAAATGCCGGAGTGATTGTCGATTTGATGCGACGACACGGGGAGCTGTTGGTTGAAATGCATGGCGATGAGTTCCGTGGCTGTCAGGAAATGCGCAAGCACATGGCTTGGTATCTAAAGGGCGTTGTAGCAGGAAGCGAAACTCGTGGCGCATTGTCATTGATTTCTAGCCTGAAAGAATTCGACGACTTGTTAAGCACGATTAATAGAGATCAAATTCTGGATGAGGAACTTGCCAAACTTCCTCGGGGCAGAACCACACCAGATCGTCGAGTGAATTTGCCAGATGGTTGGCTTAACTCCCAAAGCATGTCGCTAACTGAAACAGAAACAGTTCGGGAAGCTGAACTAGCAGTCAGTGGTGGGTAGATGTTAGGCAACTATTCCGAATTTGATTCCCAGCGTTGGGTTAATGAGCCAAATAAAAGTGTAGAGCGTACCGAGTTTGCTCGGGATCGCGCCAGAGTTATGCATAGCTCCGCACTGCGACGACTTGGAGTCAAAACCCAAGTCATGGAAGCTGGACAAGAAGATTTTCCAAGAACTCGACTTACGCATTCACTTGAAGTGGCTCAGGTTGGCCGTGAACTTGGATCGGCACTTGGCTGTGATCCTGACTTAGTCGATACTGCATGCCTTTCCCACGATCTAGGACATCCACCTTTTGGCCATAATGGCGAAACTGCACTTAATGAACTTGCAAAAGACATCGGTGGTTTTGAAGGTAATGCGCAATCATTTCGATTACTTACTCGTCTTGAACCCAAGGCGGTAAGTCCTGCATCAGGCCCACGTCCAGGACAAACTATTGGGCTGAACTTAACTCGAGCATCACTTGATGCAGCATCAAAGTATCCATGGACCAAGCAACCGGGTGAAGTGAAATTCGGAGTTTATGAAGACGATGCAGATGTCTTTGCGTGGGTAC
>JBIKSW010000214.1:0-7267 GCA_044348415.1 Candidatus Nanopelagicales bacterium | reverse complement strand
ATTTATTGGTTTGAAGGTGTTACAGAGAAGGGAACTAAGGCCCTTCTTAATGATGATAACCCTAAGTTTAATTGGCTTCGTCCCCAGCGGAATCGAAGAATCCTAGTAGTAGTTGTTTGGATTGGAATAGTTCTTGTTGCAATGGGTAGTTATTGGCCAACGCTAAAGACCAATTTGTCTCTACCTAGTGGCGCAGAGGTAATCATCTATTCCGTTACCGTAATCTTTGTCATCCTGGCATTAGTTGGAGGCTATAGTTTGCTTCGCGTAAGCGTTAGGTCTATCGCAGATGCTCCAGATGAACTTCTTGACGAGCGCCAGATAAAGGTACGCGATACTTCGTTCAGATATGCCTATTACTTGATGGGTTACATAGTGCTGGCACTTATGTTGCTAATGATGTTTGGACCTGAAGTGCAAATATTCCAGCCAGAAGGCAACGATGGAAGTTATTTGGTTATTGCCACCTTGTTCGCATTCTCGTCTATGCCATCTATGGTTCTTGCTTGGCGAGAGAAGGATATCTAATGCAGGTAAAGCGCGATCTAGCACCAGACGTTTTAAGAGGCTTTGCTCTGCTTGGAATCTTGGTTGTAAACATCCAATTCATGGCCCTCAATAGCGGTGAAGGGGCTCGCGGTGAATGGGTTCAAGGTTTAGCAAATGGATCTGCGACTTTGATAATTGCCACAATCTTTACGGGCAAGTTTTATTTGATCTTTTCGTTCTTATTTGGCTACAGCTCCAATTACATAATCAAGGGCGATCGAGCCAATCGAGCGCGATGGGTTAAGCGCTGCTTAGCTCTGATGGCACTGGGAGTTCTGCACTTCTCGTTCTTATGGCATGGAGACATCATCTTCATGTATGGAATCTTTGGCCTATTACTAATTCCATTCTTTTTTCGATCCGACAGAACCATCAAGATCTGGACTCGCATAGTTTTCATAGGTACATCTGCAATTCTTCTAGCTGTTTCCGCTTTACTGTTTGCTGCCGAACAGATTTTGTCTGAAGAAAATTTACAGACAGCAATGGAATCAAAACTCGATGAAGTGCTATTGAATGGCAGTTTCATTGAGGCAATTCCTGCGCGATTAGAGCTATGGGCATATGGCATTTCAACCGGAATACTCCTCCAGGGCGGGTTTGCCTTTGCCGCGTTCTTACTGGGGCTCCGAATGGCAAGAACTCAATTCTTGTCTTCACCAATTGATAAGAGCGCGAACTCTAAGTTAATCAAAAGAGGTTTATTGATCGGTGCTCCGATTCAAATTCTTGCAGCCCTTGCTTTTGTACAGAATGAGCAATCGGCCGAACCATCTGAATCGACTTATCTGTTTGCATTGACTGTGTCATTCATTGCCGCGCCACTGTTATCAATGTTTTTCGTGGGAGTTATTAGAAAGCTAGTGGAGGAAAAGCCTCAGGCTGTGTCATGGATGAAACCAGCTGGTCAAATGTCTTTAACGGTTTACATTTCACAATCAGTTATCGCGTCGTTGATTTTTGGTCCATGGGGATTAGGACTATTTCAAGACTTACAAACTTGGCAGGTGCTGATACTGGCATTTGGAATTTGGGGACTTCTTGTTTACTTAGCAACAATCTGGCTAAAGAGATACAAGCAAGGCCCGCTTGAACAACTCGTTAACACTTTGACAAAAGATCGACAGAAAAAGGACATCTAGTAATGGAATACATCGAACAGTGGGGAGCGCTTGGAGTTTTCATCGCCTCAGTTATCCCATTTGTTGACGCAATCGCAATGGTGCCGGTTGGAGTTGCTTTGGGAGTAAACCCAACATTGACGGTAATTGCTGCCGTGATTGGTGACGCTATTGCGATAGTGATTTTTGCATACCTGAGCTCGACAATGCGCAATCGAATCATTAAGAGACGTGCAGCAAAGGGTAAAACTGGTGAATCGCCTAAGTTTGAAAAAGCAGTCCGAATGTTCGATAAGTATGGAATCTACGGAATGGCCATTGCTGCTCCAGCGCTGATCGGCACTCAGATCGCCGCAATGGCATCCGTGGCAGCAGGGGTTAAACCAGCTCGAGCTTCAGCGCTCATTATCTTCAGCACGCTGATTTGGTCCGCTGGCATTGCAATCGCAATGGTCGCCTTTGGCATCACCCTTGATCTTTCCTAGTTGTTTCTAATGTCTAGCGACTTTATGGGCAAGCATGTGGGCAAAACACGAAATATCCATTTAATTACTTGCTCTTGAACGGTGTCCGGCTTACAGACCGACTCGTCTAATTTTCAACGCGGATTGCTAAAGTTCAATTATGGAATTACCTGACGCAATTGCAGAATACAAAAATGCGACCGATGCCTTTATTGCTGTCGCGGCTGAGTTAACCGAAATTGAGTTAGATAAGCCTCAAAATGGCTCATGGAATGCCAGACAAGTTGTCCATCACGTTGCTGACAGTGAGGCTCAGTCGTACGCGAGACTTCGTCGTCTGATTGCTGAGCCTGGTACTCAAATCCAGAGCTATGACGAAGCTGGATGGGGAGAGAATGAAACATTGGGATACAAAGTTCTTCCAGTTGAAATTTCACTCGCAGTTTTTCGTGCCGTACGCGCTTCGTCTCTAGAAATACTTAAGAGACTCACGGAGGAGCAACTCGAAAACTCAGGCATTCACACAGAGTCAGGTAAGTACACGTTGGAGACCTGGCTTAAGACCTACATCAACCATCCCATTGAGCACGCGGAACAAATTCGCATAGGACTGAAGAATTAAAGAAACAAAGGCTCTTTTGTCATTATCATCATCCGGCTTACAGACCGACTCGTCTACGCTTTTGCTATTTGACGTTAAGTGATGGCGCAGGTTTGTGTAACTTAACTAATAGACTTTGTGTACGATATCATTTATCAACAAATGTTAGGAGCAATCCAAATGAAAGACGCACCGGCCCGATTACTAGCTGAATTCCTTGGCGTTTTCTTTCTCTGCCTGTTTGGCATTGGAGCAATCATGAACGGTGCAGATCTAACTGGGGTTGCGTTAGCACATGGTCTAGCTATCTTTGTAGCTATTTGCGCCTTCGCCCATGTATCTGGCGCTCACTTTAACCCCGCAGTTACTGTGGCTCTGGCTGCAACTAAGAGAATCGCTCCTACCGATGCATTTATGTACGTCCTCGCCCAACTCGGAGGTGCGGTTGCAGCAGCGGCACTTCTCAAATCAGCATTTGGCACATTGGGTGGTGTTCCAAGTCTTGGTGAAGGAATCACGGTAAGCACAGGTATTTTGATTGAAGCTGTAGCTACTTTTATTCTGATGATCGTTATTATGGGCGTTGCTGTCGACTCTCGTGGCACTTTTTCCATTATCGCTGGCCTACCGATAGGCATGGCAATTGCTGGAGACATTTTCTTTGCTGGTCCAGCTACCGGCGCTGCAATGAATCCAGCTCGTTGGTTTGGGCCAGCTGCCGTAACAGGTGACATGGGGTCTGCGTTGATTTATTTGATTGGACCAATTTTTGGCGCGCTGGTTGCAGTGTTTGTTTATGACTTTGTCATGAAACCATCGAAGTCCTCATAGTCCTATTCGCAAAGACATTTAGGGTCGCAAACCCTGGGCAGTAGTATTTTATTTGGCCCAGATTTTGTGCTAGTTCAAGCAATGGCCCGCAAGTGCCAAAAACTGAAAACACTTTTGCCTTGCATCCAACTTGGGCTGATAAGTGCATACTTAAGTCATGACTAAATACACCGCAGGCCGTGGGCTTGGAATCATGTTGCTCGTTGCCGGCTTTGCACACTTTGCTGCCCCAGCTGGGTTCGACAAAATCATTCCGCCAGTGCTGCCATTTGAACCAAGATTTTGGACTTATCTAAGTGGTGCAGCCGAATTAACAATTGGCCTCATGATGTTTGCCCCGATGTCAAAGACTTTGTTTGGTAAGCCAATTAGGCAATTGGGTGTTTGGGCAGCCTTTGCGTTGTTCGTGTTGGTGTTCCCGGCAAATATTTATATGGCAATTGACTGGATGGATCACGAAATGCCAGATCCACTTATTGCCTTTGCGCGACTACCGTTGCAGTTCGGTCTGTTCTATTGGTGCTGGGCCTTGAATAAAGACATGAACAGGGAATTAGCTAAAGCAATCTAGCTTTCCAAAATCACAAAGATCTTTCGAGTTCCTGGTTCTTGGGTCCAATTCACCGGAGTGCCTCGCTTGATTCCAAAGACATCACCAGTTGTGAAAACTTCAGGAGATTTGCCGGTCTCGGTCAGCGTGATCTTGCCCGCAAGTACAACGCAGACTTCATCCATTGGGTATTCGTCAAAGTCCTGGGAATGTGGATCAGCAGACCAGATACCAGCAAAGAATTTTTCATTCTCACCTAAGAATGGCGTGACGCAGTATTCGCCCGGGGAGTCTGGGTCTGCAGGTAACTCTGCATTGGTGTCTATGCGGACAATGTTGCTCATGATTAGCCTTTCAGCGGGTTTTAACAATGCTACCTAGCAGACTAATTTCAATAGGCTAGGGCTGTGCCAAAGCTGAATCAATTCATTGCTCTCGGGGATTCCTTAACCGAAGGCCTGTCAGACAAGTATCCAGACGGCAGTTACCGTGGCTGGGCTGATCGAGTAGCCGATGAGATGTCAAAGCAAGATTCAGATTTTCGTTATGCGAACTTGGCTGTTCGAGGAAAGCTAATCGAGCAAGTAGTTGCCGACCAACTGCAGGTCGCATTGCCGTGGATGCAGCAGATACAGACATTGGTTACCTTCCACGCCGGAGCGAACAATGTCCTTCGCCCCAAATTTGAACCAGAGCAAGTGTTTGAAACCTATAGAAATGCCGTTTCTCAGATTTCAGGCACGGGGGCGAAGTTACTGCTGTTCACAGTTAGAGAAGTAAGCGATCCGCAGACCAAAACGCAGCACTATTGGAACCAACGGTTCGGCCCATTTAATGCGAACGTGAAACAAGTTGCCGAGCAATTCGGAGCAACTGTAATGGACGCAAACTCGCAGGAAGTTTTTGGCGATCCACGTATGCTCGCAGCCGATCGCTTACATCTGTCATCCGAAGGTCACCGTCGAGTGGCAGCAGCGGTATTGCGGGCAATCGATCTTCCCCACGATGCTGATTGGCAAGATCCGATGCCTCCGTATCGTCAAACACCGGCTCCACTTCGCGCCATAGGTTCGGTTGCTTGGGGGATTGGGTTTTTGGTTCCTTGGGCTGTGAGACGGGTAACTGGAAAATCTTCGGGCGATGGCAGAGTGGCCAAACACACGGAACTCGTAAACTGGTCACCAAGAATTTAGGAGTTATTTGTGGCAAAGCTCGGATTGGTTGATGGCAAACTCAATACGCTTTCGGAGCCACAGCGAACTGTGATGCTAAAGCTGGCAGAAACTATTCGCGAACTTATCCCTGGAGCAACCGAGTGCATCAGCTACAACTTGCCAGCTTTTGAGGTTGAAGGCGGCGTTATCTGTGGCATTGAAGGCTACAAAAAACATAACTCTTACTTTCCATTTAGCGGAAGCGTGCTGACTCAACTAGCCGATGAACTTAAGAATTACGAAATGACCCAAGGCTCACTTCACTTTGCGTTAGACAAGCCACTACCCAAAGGTTTGTTAAAGAAATTGATTCGAGTTCGCTTGGATCAAATCGAAGAAAAGTCTCACAAAGGGACAGGTCCAGCTCTGACCTACTATGACAACGCAGTTATGCAATCAAAGGGCAAGTTTCGAAAAGGTGAACTTCATGGACCTTGGCAATGGTGGCGCAAAGACGGAACTTTGATGCGCAGTGGCGAGTTTAAAGATGGTGATCAGGTCGGCACTTGGTGGACTTATGACCAGCAGGGGCGAAAATACAAGTCAACGATTTTCTCTTAGTTCAATCAAACCCAGAGGAGACTTCACTTTCTGACACAATAGAGTCGTGAAGCAAACCCCAGTCGCAGGCATTCGGTCCACAAAACAGCGGGCTGCAGTTGCCAGCATTCTTACGACTATTTCTGATTTTCGTTCTGCACAGGAAATCTATGGCTTGCTTCAGGAAACTGGAGAATCAATCGGACTGTCAACTGTCTACCGAACTTTGCAAGGCATGCAGAGCTCTGGTGAAGTTGACGTTGTGCTTCGAGCCGATGGCGAGTCCATGTATCGGCGCTGCACCGATGGTCACCACCACCACTTAGTTTGTCGTGCGTGTGGTCACACAGTTGAAGTCGAAGGACATGCAGTTGAAGACTGGGCAGATTCAGTTGCGCAAAATCATGGCTTTACCGATGTTGATCACACACTAGAGATCATGGGACTTTGTAAGTCCTGTTCTTAGTGCTGATGCGGGGCTTGTTCCTGAATCTCATTGCGATGACGCAAGTGCAATGAATTTGTTGTCAAGGCTAAGACCACAAAGATGGCAAGGGCCAGCAAAACAATAGTTGGTCCTGGTGGCACATCTACATAAAACGACAGAGTCAAGCCGCCTGTGGCAGAAAGCATTCCGATCGCAGAAGCCAAAAGGCCTGTTGTTTTGAAACTATGTGTTAGTTGTTGCGCTGCAGCTACCGGAACAATCATGATTGCACTCACGAGCAAAAGACCGACAGTTCGCATTCCAACAACTACGGTTACGGCTGCCATTGAAGTAAGCAGGACACTCATTGCGGTTACGCGGATACCTTGAACGCGAGCAGTTTCACCATCCAAGCTCATGGCAAAAATTTGATTACCGTAGCGAAGCAAAATAACAATTAGAGCTAGCGCTGCAAGTCCAAGTGCCACAAAGTCCTGTGTTGAAACGGTGGATAAAGAGCCAAATAGATATTGATTCAATGCAGTACTAGCTTTGCCTCCGGCTAAGGATGTAAGTAGTACACCGCCTGCGATGCCACCGTAGAAGATTAAGGCAAGCGCTAGGTCACCAGCAGAGCGACTTTTGTGTCGGACTAATTCCAAAATCAAAGCACCAAGTATGGATACGAAAAGCGCAGTAATAACTGGCTCGGTGCCAGTTAGAAAAGCTAAGCCAACGCCAGCGATGGCAACGTGACCCATGCCATCACCAAGTAATGCCAGACGACGTTGGACGAGAAAAACGCCGATTAATGGTGAGATCATTCCAACAATGACCGCAGCAATGAGTGCTCGCTGCATGAATTCATAAGACAGCATCATGAATCCAATAATCGTGGTGGGGGGTTCTTGGTATGACTGTGGTGGCTGCTCTCAGAAGTGTTTGGAAGGTTAGCCACCGGGCCGTCGTA
>JBIKSW010000023.1:0-7689 GCA_044348415.1 Candidatus Nanopelagicales bacterium | reverse complement strand
TTCGAACCACTGTAGCTTTCGCGACGGATTTACAGTCCGCTCCCATTGGCCGCTCGGGCAATCTGCCATTTGTCGCCCGAAGGCAACTTAGTAAGGATACCGAGCAAAAGGGCATAAATGCCAATCGGCAATTGGTTAAAAGGAATCCATAATGTGTCGGTTGCCGCGATCAAAGGTCAAGTAGTTCCAAGTCCAGTCGGCCATGGTGCCAATCTTGTTTCGGCCACCAAGGATGTAGAACAAGTGCAGCCATAACCAGGCCAGCCAAGCGATTGGTCCTGAGATTCGAATATTTTTTACTTCAACAATTGCCTTATGGCGACCGATAGTTGCCATTGAGCCTTTGTCTTTGTACTTAAAGTTTTCCAGCGGTTTTGCTGCTGTCAAAGCTTGAATTTGTTTTGCTAAGAATCTTCCTTGTTGCATGGCAACTGGAGCAACCATTGGCAATGGGTTTCCGTTGTCTCCTACGACTCCAGCGATATCTCCGATCGCCCAAACATTCTCATAACCCGTTACTTGCAAAGTGCTTTCAACATCAATTCGACCTCGAGTTACTGGCAGATGTAAAAGATCCATCGCTGGAACACCTTTTACTCCGGCTGCCCAAACCGTGGTATTTGCTGGAATAGATTTACCGTCAAGCGTAAGAATCGAATTCGGTAACACTTCCTTTACTGAAGTATTGGTAAGGACTGTTACACCCAGCTTTTCTAAATCTTTCTGGGTCTTAGCTGAAAGTGATTCAGAGAAAGATGGCACCAATCTTGGCCCAGCTTCAATAATTGAAACTCGAACTCGGTTTGCCGCATCGGCATAATCTGAGCGCAGCGGACCACGCACGAGTTCAGCAAAAGCTCCGGCCATTTCCACGCCAGTTGGACCACCGCCAACAATCGCAATATCAAGTTTGTCTTGATTACCTTGAACGCACATTTCTTCATAAGAGCGCATAACTTCAGATCGAATTGTTAATGCCTCACCGACTGTTTTCATTCCAAGTGCGTTTTCTTTCACGCCTGGAATCCCAAAATCTGAAGTTGTTGAACCAAGAGCAATAATTAGATGGTCGTATTTAACTACATGCCCATCTGCCAGCGTTAGTTCGCTGGCTGCTGCATTTAGTTTTTCTGGAGTTCCCATACGAAACTGCACATTTGTTTTGCGTAATGCACCACGAATTGGATACGCAACGTGATCTGCCGCCAAGCCAGCAGTTGAAACCTGATAAAGCAACGGTAAGAAAGTTTGAAAGTTATGACGATCTATCAACACAACTTCGGCATGTTTGGAAAGGGCTCGAGCGGCCGTTAGCCCACCAAAGCCGGCGCCAAGTATTACAACTTTGGGCAATGCCATAACGGCCTCGATTCCTTATGTCTAGCAGGACAAGACTAGTCTCCAAAACCAGGTCGTGGCACCGAACTCATCAGAGTCTGGCTAAATCCGCCATCGGCCACAAGGTCTGCGCCCGTTATGTATCGGGCACGGTCGCTGGCCAAAAAAGCAACAATGTCTGCGATGTCATCTGGCTTGGCGACTCGACCAACTGGCACAGCTGCATCTCGGCGTTGGGCGACGTCCCCTACTTGGTAATACGCCTCAGTCATCGGGGTGCGAACCAATCCAGGACTTACCGAATTGCTGCGCACACCTTTTGATCCAAGTTCAAAAGCCAGTTGCTTGGACATAACAACGACACCGGCTTTACTAACACTGTAAGCGCCACTTGAACCTTGCGGGTTTGTGCTGGAAATCGATGCAATGTGAATCATTGATCCGTTACCAGACGCAACTAAATGTGGTGTGAAAGTCCGAGCCATTAAGAAGTAACCGGTGAGATTTACTTTGAGCAAGTCTTCCCACTCAGAAGTCTTTAGATCAGCAAGTGCACCTGGCCTGACTAGGCCTGCAGCATTTACCAAGATGTCACAAGTATTGATTGACGCTGCTACTGCTTCAATTGCAGCTTCGTCAGTGACATCACATAGATGTCCAGTTGCCTGGCCACCGTTTCCTACAATCTCAGCAACAGTTGCATTAACTAACTCACTTGCCCGATCCAAGACATTGCAGTGCACACCATTTGCAGCCAGTTCAAGTGCGATCGCTTTTCCAATGCCACCGCCAGCACCAGTGATAACTGCAGCTCGACCAGAAATTCCTAGCCAATCACTCATGAGGAAATGGATTCTTTTTGCACTTCCGCCATAATGCTCAGTGCGGTCTTAGTATGCTCAACTTGGTCGAGCCAGATTGGCCGCAAGATATCAATGCGCCATTCTTTCTCTTGGAGTTTCTCAAGTGGACCCGCAATAGCCCGGAAGCCTCCAGCTTGTTCGTGCAGGCGCGCCATTTCGAGAGCAATCTTTGCCTGGATCAAATAGATCGGTGGCTGTGGTCCGCGAGCTCCGATCATTCCGATCAAGTAGAGCTTCTCTAAACCGATTGGAACAATGGCAGCACCAACGCGTAGTGGAACTCCTTCTTGTCTTTCAATGTATTCCTCAGACAAAAATGGCAAGGACGCATGGAATCCAGTTGCATACAAAATCGTGTCGTATTCTTTCGAGGTGCCATCACTGAATTGCACGGTTTTGCCATCAAATCTTTCAATCCCTGGCTTAACTGCGATACGGCCGTGATGTATCCAATAAAGCAGAAGCTGATTTACAACTGGTGGGCCATCTGCCAAAGTGCGATGATCTGGAGCTGGCATACCTGGATAGTTCTCATGAGTACCGACAGATAGCCGAATCATTAATCGGGCAATCAGATCTTGCTCTTCAAATGTGAATTCCTGCATCCAGCCAAGTTCAGCACGTGGCACACCAAAGAAAGTTTTTGGCTGGAAAAAATGTCCACGCCGAATCACAATGTCAGTTTCAAAATGATTTTGGGCCGCGTCTACGGCCAGGTCGCATCCTGAATTACCTGATCCAATGACTAGAACTCGAGTGCCATCTATATCTTTAGTGTTCGTGTAGCTACCAGAGTGAATAGTCTTGCCAGTGAATTCTCCTGGGAACTCTGGACGCTTTTCGTCCCATAAGTGGCCATTAGCGACGAAGACGCCGTCGTAAGCATTTGTCTTGCCATCACTCGTTGTTACACTCCAACCAGCCGAACCTGTAGGGCCATCTGTTGGTAAAGGTTCAACTCGATCAACGGAAACCCCAAAGGTTACATATTTCTTTAGATCAAACTCTTCGGCAAAGTCTTCGAAGTACTGCAACATAAGTTTGCGACTTGGGAAAATTGGCCAGTCTTCTGGCATGGGGTGACCTTCATAACCAGTAACTTTGCTTGAAGTAATCAAGTGCAAAGCTTCATAGTCGGTGTTCCAGTGTCCACCTACAGCTTGGGTGCGCTCAAAGCAATCAAACTCAAGACCGGCATCCACCAAAGTTTTCATGGAAGCCAAACCAGCTGGTCCAGCGCCAATCACACAGTACTTACTCATAGTGAAATCTCCGATTCCATAAGACTTGTTTCAAACTTAGTATGTGAATTTCTCATCGCATTACATCCGCACCTGAGATCACAATAGTTTCACCATCGACAAAACCAGCCTTGGTTGGATCGGAAAGCAACCAAACCCATTCAGCAATTTCCGAAGGTTGAGCTACTCGGCCGATTGGGATTGATTTAGCTGCTTCTTCCATACGTCCGGTGGCAGCATTTCCTGGTGTTGCCACCCAACCTGGTGCAATGCCATTCACGCGAATTCCCTTTGGTGCAAGTTCAAGTGCAAGCGACTTGGTGATCATGATTACCGCAGACTTTGACGCACCATATAGAAGTTGTCCACGCGAAACTGTGAATCCGTCAACGGATGCGAAGTTAACGACTGCTGAGCCTGCTTTCATGTGCGGAACACATGCAGCCGTCACATTTAACACCCCGAGTACATTCACATCAAAAATGAAACGGAAATCTTCCTCAGTATATGTTTCTAATGTTGTTGGCGGGAAAACACCTGCAATGTTTGCAACTGCATCAATATGACCACCAGCGGCCACTATTGCTGGAGCCAGGGCTGACTCTAAAGTTTGGCGATTTCGTACGTCCGCTTTAACCCAATGTAAGTTTTCAGAATTCAATCCAGGGTTGTCGGATACATCAACGGCTATGACCTGCCAGTCTCGATCTAAATAAAGTTCTGCGGTGGCTCTACCCATTCCGCTGCCTGCGCCGGTGATGACTGCCACGCCCATTTGAACTCCAATAAACAAAATGCCTGTATCTAGGAAGATTACGGCAAGACGAGCAGGTGTTCATGGAGTATTTCAAAATGCCTAATTTGTCCAAACCATCAGGTCTTGGACCTCTTGCGATTCGATCGATTACCGCAAAGTAAAGTGGGGTGAAATATCCAGTTTCGAGTGAGGTACCAAATGGCTGATTCCAGTATGGACATTGTTAGCAAAGTTGATCGTCAAGAAGCAGATAACGCTCTTGGCCAAGCAGCTAAGGAGCTTGCTACCCGCTTTGACTTCAAGGGAACTGAAACTTCCATTGAGTGGAAGGGTGAACTCGGGGTTGAGATATCTTCTAGCACTGAGGATCGCGCCAAAGCCGCTCTCGAAGTTTTCCGCGAGAAGTTAGTCAAACGTGGTGTGAGCCTAAAGTCCTTCACTGCCGGTGACCCTCGGGTTTCGGGTAAAGACTACAAAATTAATGGTGAATTCAAGGCTGGAATCAGCCAGGAGCAGGCCAAGAAAATTGGCAAGATCATTCGTGATGAAGGTCCAAAGAATGTAAAGACCCAGGTACAGGGCGAAGAGCTTCGGGTAACTGGAAAGAGTCGCGATGATCTTCAAGCAGTGCAGCAACTGTTGAGTGAGTCTGACTTAGATTTCGCAGTTCAATACACGAACTATCGCTAGTTACTTCTTTCGTCTACCACTTGGTGGTTCGTCTATCTGTGGCGCCGCGGATCCATCACTTCGCCTAGCGCTAGGTAACGAAGCAGCCAAAGCTTCAATTCCATAAATAAGTTCGCCTCTGCCTTGTCCAGCTGGCATTGGTGAATCTGACCAGAACAATGCATCAAACGGACAGACATCAATGCAAATGCCGCACCACATACATTGACCAAAGTCGATTGTGAATTGATCCAATACATTCTTGGTGGCTTGTCTGCGGGAGTTGCTGTACGCAGGAGCTTCTGGATCAGGTTCGGAATGCGCTTGGACGGTAATGCACCAGTCCGGACACTCCCGAACACAAAGCATGCAAGAAGTGCATGATGCAGGATGAAGCGCGATCGTTGAATGATTCATGATGTCCACTCCGGTAACACACCTGGTGGCAGTGACGGGCGTCGCTTTGCATTTTCATCCGGATCAACTGCGCCTGGCCATTGTGCATCTGCTCGAGTTTTGAGGGCAAAGTCGCGACGAAGCGGGAAACCCGAAAGTTCGATTTCAAATGCGGGAGCAGAATTTCTGTTGCCAATGAATTCAACGCCAAACATTTGGGAAACTTCGCGTTCATGAAAGTCCGCACTCGGATAAACATCTATCAAGGATTCAATACTTATTTCAATGTCTGTTGAAAGAATCAGGCTTTTCGTTAAATCCTCATTGGAAAGCATTAGCGAGATTTCAAAGGAATCTCCACCGTTGTGAGTTGCGGTTAACCACTCACAACGAACTAGCCCCCGCTGTTTCATTTCCGCGGCTTGGTTTAGCCACACAGACTTATCAATCTTTTGAATTGTTGTCATTTGGCGGCCAACTCGACAGCTTGCATGAGCGCTGCTGCTAATTCTTCGGGCCCAGGTGGACAGCCAGGTACTTGAATGTCGACTGGTACCAACTCATGAGCGCCTGAAATAACTGAGTACGAATCCCAATAGGGTCCGCCAGAAATTGCACAGGCACCAAATGCCACAACTACTTTTGGTTCCTGCAGTGCGTCGTAAGCGGACTTAACAGTCGGGGCCAACGCATGAGTTACTGTTCCAGCAATCACTAGAATGTGCTTTGCTGCAGATAGTTTCGCTACTGACTTGGTTTGATTCCACGCATCAGAAACCAAATCAACAGAGCTTGATTCCACGCCACAGCAGGCCAGACCCGCTTGTAACACTGAAACATTGCTCACAGTACGACTCTAGTCAGGCTCTGCTACTAGTGACTTGTTGACATTACGCCTGTTGCGTAACGCATCGACAGTAAGAATTACCAAGGCCACCCAGGTAATCGCAAAACCAATAAATCTCTCCTGTGGCATCGGTTCCTGCGTTACCCAAATGCCAACGAAGAATTGAACTGTTGGTCCGATGTATTGCAGCATTCCAATGGTGGTAAGTGGCAATCGGGTAATTGCAACACCAAATGCCAAGAGCGGAATTGCTGTGACAACTCCAGAGCTGACCATCCACAGCGTGTGGTCCAGCCCATAAGCCAAGAAGGTGCTGACACCATTAAACTGCAACCAGATCAGATAGCCAATCGCTACCGGAGTCAAGATCAAGGTTTCGATCATCAAACTTTCTAGCGCTTCGACGTTGGCCAACTTCTTCACATATCCATACATTGCAAATGAGGTTGCTAACGAAAGCGCAACCCACGGAAGTACACCCATTGCCAGCGTGATAAATAGCACGGCAAAGCCAGCTATCCCAATTGCCAACCACTGCATTGAACGTAGTTTTTCCTTGAAGAAAAATACTCCAAGCGCAACGTTCAGTAAAGGAGTTATGTAATAGCCAAGTGATGAGTCAAGCACATGATCATTCATGGTGGCCCAAATAAACAAACCCCAGTTAAAGCCAATCAGCAATGAGGCGATCGTGAGAAGTTTCATATGTTGTGAATTCTTTAAGACCACACGAAGCGAAGAAATTCGCTTTTGATAAATCAGAATTACTGCGACAAATAGCAAGGTCCACAAAATTCGTTGAGCCAGGATTTCTAGTGGTTGAGCAGGTGCCAGGTATGGCCAGTAAAGAACTACTGTGCCCCAGATTCCGTAGGCAATGAGTCCATTAATTAGACCAATGGAATGCTCAGAGCGCTTTTCTTTCTCGACCTGCATACTCATAATGAACTAAAACTATTGCATGAAGGAATTGGTTTGGGCTTTGGGTTGCTAGACCGTACGGTAAGCAACACTGTCGACTAGCGTGACCATTGCAGATTTTGCGTCACAATCTGGCAGGGCTGCCAGGCGTTCCCGAGCCCGGTCTGCCCATTGCTCAAGTACTTCTCGGGCTTGATCCATTGCGGGATGAACGCGTAATGCTGCCAATGCTTCAGCATGTTCAGCGTCGTCAGTGATTGCCCGGCTTAAAAGTTCGCGTAATCGCGGCGGTGTGTCTGGGTCAGCAAGAGCAAACAGCACTGGCAAGGTCCGAATGCCTTCGCGCAGATCTTTACCTGGAGTCTTTCCAGAAACTTCAGATTCAATGTCTAGTAAGTCATCACTTAACTGGAATGCGATACCAATGCTTTCGCCAAAGTCTGCAATTCGATCAGTTACCTCTGGTGAGACGCCGCTCATCATTGCGCCGTACCTTCCCGCAGCGGCGATTAGTGAACCAGTCTTGTCGGCTAAAACTTCCAGGTGATGAACGATTGGATCCTCGCCACCTTGCGGTCCGACACTTTCGCGAAGTTGACCAATAACAAGTCGTTCAAAAGTTTCAGCTTGAACGCGAACCGCTTCCGGACCTAAATC
>JBIKSW010000022.1:0-7887 GCA_044348415.1 Candidatus Nanopelagicales bacterium | reverse complement strand
CAGCCAATACAACCGTCTTTGCTAATACAACACGCTCACGCTTTGGAAATTCAGTGAGAGTTAATCGAATTGTGCCGTAGCGATATTCATGTCCGAAGAATTGTGAAGCGACAACTGAAAGCATTACTAAACATAGGAAGTTTGCATTAGTACTGTACAAACCTGCCCATGTTTGCGTTCCAAATTCGCCATCACCCAAGAACAATGGGCCGGCACCCAGTAATCCAGTGATTGTTAAGTAAACGAAAGTCATGATCCACGTTGCGCGCACTGACCATAGACGACGCCATTCATAAACCAAATTTGCGATCATGATGTTTCTCCCAATCTGTACTCTTGTCCAGATTCGGTTAACTCAAGAAATACTTGCTCCAAGCTGGCTGTTCGTGGTGATAATTCCGATAGCGCAATTCCATTTGCAAATGCGATTTCGCCAATGCGATCCGTTGTTTGTCCGGGAATCACAATTGTTCTGGAGCCATCTGTGGTGGAAGCAATTCCTTGGGCGCTTAATAGTTCACCAAGCTTTTCACTTTGTGGGCTGCGCACAACAACTGCTGAACCTGTTGCGCGAGATAAAAATGCTGGCATTGATTCTGCGGCAATTAAATTCCCGCGCGCGATCACAACTACGTCATCGGCAAGCAATTCCATTTCGCTGAGTAAGTGACTGCTGACCAGAACTGATTTTCCGGTGGATGCGTAATGCTTTAGGAAATCGCGAAGCCACTGGATTGACTGTGGATCCAAGCCATTTGCCGGCTCATCCAACATTAAAACTTGAGGATCAGCCAGGATTGCGCCAGCTAAACCAAGTCGCTGTCCCATTCCTAGTGAAAATCCGCCTGGACGTTTCTTTGCAACGGATTCAAGACCGACCAGTTTTAATACTTCGTGAACTCGGGCTTTACTGATTCCGGCTTCGGCACCAAGCATGCGAAGGTGAGAATAAGCAGTGCGCTTTGGGTGAAAAAACTTTGCATCAAGATGCGCGCCGATTGTGCGAGTAACCGGGAGATGGCTGGAAAGTTTTTTCCCGTCATAAAGGGTTTCGCCGCCGCCGTTGTCTAAGCCCAGCATAAGACGCATCGTTGTAGATTTACCCGAACCATTAGGTCCTAGAAATCCAGTGACCCGACCTGGCTCAACTGTAAAAGAAAGATCTTTAACTGCGTGGACATTGCGAAAATGCTTGTCTAAATTACGAGCTTCAATGCGCATAACTTCAGACTAACGCAAGCAAACTTTCAAGCCAAAAAGACTAGTTATCTTCGGTTTTTGAAGATGCCTTAATCTCTTGCGCAAAACTAGTAAAAGTATCAGTCAGTGCAGAGCGGCTATCTGTAATTCTTGCGAATACGTCAGCTGCTGCTGCTTCGGCTTCAGTAAAGCGAGCGCCTGCCTGATTAGCAATTTGAGTCATTGTTGATTGTGCATCAAACCACTGTGCACGAAGATCAGCAATGCGCTTTGTTAGGTCATCCAAAACCTTGCGGTTTGCATCAACCGAAACTAAAACGTTGTCGCGGTACGCAATGGCAGCTTGGCGCAATGATTCTGCCTCGGCGCGAGATTCTTGCGAAGCAGTGCGAACGATTTCATCAGCCTTAGTCTGTGCTTGCGAAACAATAAGTTCTGCTTGCTTTTCTGCGGCTTGAAGTTTTGCCTGAGCATCAGCAATTGTTGCAGCGTGACTCTTACTGGAGTCTTCACCTAATGCGCGAGCGTCACCAGTTGATTTAGCAAGAAGTGCTTGCGCATCGCCAGTAGCTTTTTCAAGCATTGCTTGTGCAGCGTTAGTTGCTTCAGTTTGCAAGCGCTTAGCTTCAGCCTGAGACGAAGCGACTTGTGCAGACGTGCTCTTGTCAGTTTCGCTTCGAAGATTATTTAGTTCAGCTTCGGTATTTGCACGAAGTGTTGCAAGTTCTTGTTCGGTTTGCGCACGCTGTGCTGCAAGATCTTTATCAACATTTGCTTTAAGTGCTTCCGCTTCGGCTGCAACTTCATTTGCACGACGTGTCGCATCTTCAAGAAGTTTTGCAATTACCTTTTGGTTTTCAAATGCTTGTGAGTCAGCATCATTCTGAGTTGCTTCAAGTAACTGGGCTGCTTGATCGCGAGCAGTTTCAAGTGTCGCTGTAGCTTCCGCGCGAAGTTTGCGGGCATCAACATTGGCGGCTTCACGGGTCTGGCGGGCATCAAGCTCACAGCTGGCACGAATTTGTTCGCGCTCGGACTCTGCTTGCTGCAAAGTGTCGGTGGCTTGTTCAATCAATTTGCCAGCGCGAAGACGAGCGGCACGAATGATTACAGCTGCATCTTCAGCAGCGATCTGAGTTAGCGCATCTTCATCCATATCGATAAAGCTTGGACGACCAACTGCGCCTTCAAGTTCAGTAATGCGTGCCTGCAGTGCGCTGATGGTTCTTTCGGCATCTGCGAAATCGCGCACACCGTTTGAACTGGCATCGCCAGATTCGTCACCCTTGAAAAAGCGGCCTAGACCCTTGCTGTCGCTCATTTGAATTCCTCATTTCCCCGTATCAAAAGAATAGAGGCAGAAAGCCTTAGTGGAAAATCCGATTTGTCTGAATTAGCCAAGGATTAGCGGGATCGAGATCCGCCACGGGATCCGCCGGAGCGACCCTGTGGCCGTCCACCGCCAGATCTGCTTGGACCGCCTGGTCGACGGCCGCGAGCTGGTGGTTCTGCTGGTGGTTTCCAAGCAATTCCGGTTGGCTCTTTGGCGCCCGTGATGGCGACTAATTCTTTAGACATTGGCTTAACCTTGACCACTTCTGGATCTACTCCAGCTCGGGAAGTCATTGCAGTTACTGCCTTTTGCTGACGTGGGCCGATCATGGTTACGACTGCGCCGGTCTCACCTGCGCGAGCTGTACGACCAGCGCGGTGCAAGTAATCCTTATGGTCATTAGGTGGATCGATGTGAACAACCAGGCTGACACCGTCAACGTGGATACCGCGAGCTGCAACGTCAGTTGCAACTAACACGTCGGTAATTCCTTCTTTGAATGCATTCAAAGTGCGGGTACGAACGGCTTGGGTTTTCCCACCATGCAATGCGCCAGCTGGCACACCTTTGTTGGCAAGGTCCTTTGCGATGCGATCCACGCCGGCTTGAGTGCGAGCGAAGAACATGGTCTTGCCCTTACGGGAACCAATCTCAGCCAAGATCGCTGGCTTGTCTTCGCTATAAGTAATGAATAAGTAGTGCGTCATTGTCTTAACTGAAGCCTTACCTGAGTTTGTTGCGTGCTCGACTGGGTCGTGCAAATACTTGCGAACAATCTTGTCTACGTCTTTATCCAAAGTCGCGCTGAATAGTAAGCGCTGGGAATTTGGCTTTGTCATGTCCAGAACTTCAACGATCTGTGGCATGAATCCCATGTCACACATCTGGTCAGCTTCATCAAGAATCGTGATTTCGATTTTGCTTAAGTTGATATGTCCCTGCTCGACTAAGTCATTTAGGCGACCAGGTGTTGCAACAACAATTGGCACACCACGCTTTAGGGCATCAATTTGTTTTGCGTATGGCATGCCACCGGCAATTAAACGAATATCAAGATCGACAGCTTGTGCGTAAGGCATCAATGCGTCAGTTACCTGCATAGCAAGTTCGCGTGTTGGAACCAAAACAATTCCAAGTGGATGTTTTGCAGTTGCTTTGCGATGCGCTAAACGAGTAACCATTGCAAGGCCGAATGCCAAAGTTTTACCAGAACCAGTTTGACCGCGGCCTAATACATCGCGACCGCTGATTGCATCTGGCAAAGTCTTTGCTTGGATTGGGAATGGTGTATCAATTCCTTGACGCTTTAGTGTGCTGAGCAATTCAGTTGACACACCTAGTTCGGCCCAAGAGCTTGATGCAGTATCTAATGCAACTTCTGCTGAGTCTTCTGACATTGCGCTCTTGCTGCTTACGCGTTCAGTTGAAACTTTTTCGCGTGGCAAACGAGATTTTGGTGCATATACTTCGTCACTCTTGGTGCGAGGTGCGCGAGCTGGAGCTTCATCTCTATATGTACGTGGGGCACGACTTGTTGGCGCATCGTCACGACGGGCGCGTGGTGCGCGAGTTGGTGCTTCGTCGTTGTATTTACGCGGTGCACGTGTAGGTACGTCATCGTTGTACTTACGTGGTGCGCGAGCTGGGGCTTCATCACGACGCGAGCGACTTGGTGCTACATCATCGCGGCGAGCGCGTGGTGCGCGGGTAGGTGCGTCATCTTTATATGAACGTGGTGGGCGACTTGATGGTGCGTCGTCACGACGGGCGCGTGGTGCGCGAGTCGGTGCGTCGTCGTTGTACTTACGAGGTGCGCGAGCTGGACGGTCATCTTCATAACGGTCACGAGCAGCGCGAGTTCCGGCTGGCTTTTCGCCACCCTTACGTTGTGGTTTGCCCGAAGGATTCCAAACATCATTACTGCGCTTGGCGCCACGAACTTCAGCGCGTGGAGATTCGGCGCGACTACGAGCATCTGGGTCACGAGGTTCGCGAGGTGCTCGGGATTCGGCTTTTGCCACCTTAGATTTTGGCTTGGCGCGCTTCTTGGCAGCAGTTGTTTTTGCGGCAGCATGGCGAGGCGATCCGGCTTTTGGCTTGGATTCGGTATCGCGGGCGCGGTCTCGTTCTAGCTTTCGGGCGCGCGGCTTTTTCTTAGGACTTGAGGGAGTGGACATTAAAACCTTCTTTGGGGAATGTTCTAACGGTAGGCGAGAAATGGCGCAAAACCTAATCGTCATGCGGTTTTCAGGGTTTTGTCACTGCCCAATGGGAGACTTACCTCATGGACGTTACCTCTTTAATTGTCATTGTTGTAGTCACTGCTCTAACTACTGCTGCCATTGTCGGACTCGTTGTGAGTCGGGCCATGAAGAATCAAGGTGGTTTATCCGCGCAAGACATCCGCCAACAGGTCGCTGATGCTGCGCGCGAACAGTATTTAACTACTGCACAGATGTTAGAAACCTCAACTGAAGCAAGATTGCAAACAACTACCGCTTCAGTTGCCGAGCAATCAAGAGCTGCGTCCGCATCGATCCAGGAAATCATCAAGCCACTTGGTGAGAGTTTGAAAGCCCTAGATGCAAAAGTTGGTGACTTAGAAACTAAGCGCGCCGATGCATACGCCAGGTTAGATCAGCAGGTTACAAACACAACTGGGTTGCTTGACACTTTGCGCACTGAAACCACAAATCTTTCCAGTGCACTTCGCCGCAATGATGCGCGTGGTCGTTGGGGAGAACTTCAACTACGTCGAATCATCGAAATGATCGGTATGTCTGAACACGTTTCTTTCGACGAACAAAAGCAACAAGTCGGCGATGGTTCCGGACGACCTGACGTAACAATTCATCTGCCAAACAATCGCGTGCTTTACGTTGACAGTAAAGCGCCGATGAATTCATATCTTGATGCGATTAATGAAGTTGATGTTGATCGACGCAAAACTTTATTTGATGCGCACGCCAACGCACTTAAGGGACATATCAAAGCTCTAGCAAGTCGCAACTACGTTGACGATAAAGAATCACTTAACTACGTCATTATGTTCATTCCAACTGAATCATCATTGGCAGCAGCGTTTGAGGTTTATCCAAACTTGATCGAAGATGCAGCGCAGGCAAAAGTCGTGCTGACATCACCGACATCACTCGTGATTGCCCTGAACACGATCGCAATGCTGTGGCAAGAAGATACTCAAGTTCGCAATGCGCAAGAAATGATTAAAGAGTCTGGCGATCTTTATGGTCGCTTGATCACTTTCATAAATCACTTCAGCAAAGTTGGCGACAACTTAAAACGTTCCATGGACACTTACAACAATGCTGTTGGTTCATTCGATCGTTCGGTTATGCCAAAAGCTAAGGCTGTTGAAGAACTTGGTCGGTTTACTGACGAGCTACCTGCTCCGGAAAAAGTTGAAGTTGATTTACGGGAATCAAAGTATGCAACTCATGAGACGCAATTGGGACTTGTTTCTGACTCTGACGATGAAACGGCTTGATTCGGGATTGAATTCCCCAAAACACGGGGTTATCGATAGATCAAGAAATTAACGTTGGGTTACTGACCTGCATACATATTGCACACGTTAGGTTTTTCTTATGGAAAACGAATCTGCACCTCAAAAAAGTCAGTCAGCTAATTCACTGGATTTGACCGGCGATTACTTGGCTGAGAAGTCGAAACTTCGCAAGAGCTTCGGTCGCAAGGAAGTTCTTTTCTTCTCGATCTGTTCTGTTATTGGATTGGACACCATCGGCGTTGTTGCCGCAGCCGGTCCAGAGGCAATTTCCTGGATGGCCGTTCTTGCTATCGTTTTTCTAATTCCTGCCTCAATGGTTATAGCTGAGTTGAGTGCAGCTTTCACAGCTCAAGGCGGGCCTTACCTATGGGTTCGCTTGGCATTTGGTCGCCTGACTGGATCCATCGCTGCCGTAATCAGTTGGCTCAAGAGCCCGATTTGGTTCGGAGGCATCTTGGCCTTTGTTGCAGTTGCAACCGCTGAAACCTTTTTCATGTCCGGCACCCAGATGTCACAATTCTCGTTCTATCGATTCGCTCTTGCGTTCATCTGGATCGGAATCATTGCAGCCAACTTTTCTTTCAAAGTTGGTAAGTGGGTGCCAATTTTAGGTGGCTTATCCCGGTTAGTTTTAATTCCGTTTTTCACAATCACGGTTATTGTCTTTGGAATTGCAAATGGTCTTCGTGGTGTTGTGTTCTCTGATTTTGGATTGAGCTTTGATGGATTACTTGCAACTATCGGAATCATTCTGTTCGCATTTCTAGGTTTAGAGAATGTCAGTGCAGCTAGTGATGAAATGACTCACGCTAAACGCGACTTGCCTTACGCCGCGTTTAGAACATCTGCGTTAGCGATGTTGCTTTACGGTGTTCCAATCCTGACTGTGCTTTTGGTGTTACCAATCGGACAAGTTAATGGACTTACTGGATTCGTTGATGCTTTGAAGTCAGCTTTCACGGTTTATGGCGGCAGTATCGCCGAAGATGGAACTGTTACGTTAACTGGCGCTGGGATTTACCTTGGAGCCTTTGCTGGTGTGCTAATCATCATTGCGGTTTTCGCATCAGGCGTAACTTGGTTGATGTCGACTAATCGCATTTTAGCTATGGCTTGCTTGGATGGTGCCGGCCCACGTTGGATCGCATTTACTAATCCTCGTTATGGCACCTCGGTTCGCTTAAACAACATAACTGGAATTATTGCAAGCGCAATTTTGATTCTTGGTTATCGCCTAAGCGATGGTGACGTTGCAAAGTACTTTGGCGTTGCAGTTGGTTTTGCAATTGCGATGTCGTTGGTCAATTACCTTGCGATTTTCCCTGCGTTCTGGGTGCTTCGGAACAAGTACCCAGATGCAACTCGTACATATCGTGTGCCAGCACATCGCACAGTATCTATTTGGCTCACTTTTGTTGTTGCTTTCGGAATCACTCAACTTTTGGCACCAGGTTTTGGAGACAAATGGTTTGGTGATGCCTATCGTCCAGCGGGCTGGGTAGCAGATCAAGGTCGCCCGTATTACCTAACTGAGTTAGCTGTGCTTCTGGTGGCAGTTCTTATCGCGGTTAGTTTTTGGTACATCGGAAGCCGAAAGTTGAAGGTTGTGCCGCTTGCTAACGAAGTTCCTGCGGAATCTGAAGTGGACGAAGAAGAGCCAGCATCCAATAACTAGAGCAGTTTTGCCGTACGGTTACAACATGATTACATCAGTTGTTGAAGTAGCAAATGCCGAAGTCTTAGTTGCAAAGTACGTAAGTGCGCTGAGCGATGAGGATGTTGCTGCGGATTCGTTGCTGCCAGATTGGTCTCGTGGCCATGTCATCTC
>JBIKSW010000021.1:0-7992 GCA_044348415.1 Candidatus Nanopelagicales bacterium | reverse complement strand
TTTGTCCCTTGTAGCCCGCGTCAATTTCTCGTACTTCAATGATTACTAGGTTGTTGGTTCCAAACTGTGTGCCATCTTTATTCAGGAATGGCTTTACGCCTTCACTACGCATCCACATCTTGTTTGTGGCATCCCACTTCCAGTTTGGATTGGAAAAACTGCTGAACTTTAACGCCACTGCGGTAACTGGCTTACCAGTCAATGCTGTAGATGACGGCTTCGGTGAAGCCGAAGTACTCGCACTGGCAGCAGGTGATGCCGATGCAGTAACCGGCTTTACTTCTGGGCGAACGAAGAATCCGGTACTTGGTGTGTTCTTGGCTGCGATCGAATCCAACATCTCATCCATCTTCAGGAATAGGTCATGTGGAGCTGGAATTCCAGGCTTGCGATACATACCTGGTGCGCCTTCATTTACGATGCTGATCGTGGTTGGAATCTTTCGCTTAACAAATTTCATAGTTCGTCTAGCGCCACCTGAAAACACAAAGGCATCAGCCATTGGTTCGGCAATTGCCACGTCAACGTGACGAACGCTTCGTACTGGACCTACTTCTTCTGGCAAATCTGATTGGTACACAGCGGCAAATCGAGTCGCGCCACCTTCAACTAGTTCTTCAAAAACCATATCTGCACGTTCCAGGCCAGTTTGTGGTCGCACAACCGGATCATTTTCGATCTTTACTACGACGATTGGCTGAATCTGGGCATCATCTGGCCCTGGTAATCCCGTTAGAGACCAAACCGGCGGAGTCTTTGTTGGAACGCCATTAGAACCGGTGTCTGCGGATTCTGAATTACTGCCACCACATGCTCCAAGTACTAAAGCTAGAGACAGACTTATTGCAGAAACTCGGATTGCCGACTTCATTTCACACCGCCAGAGGAAGAAAACTTGTACTTAATAACCTTGCCTGAAACTCAATGTTATGGCGGGTTACGACACGCAAAAAAGGGACTAGCACTTGGCTAATCCCCTTTTCGCAACGGCCAACTAGTGGTCATTGTCAATTCTTAATCTAAGTAATCGCGTAGCACCTGTGAGCGTGATGGGTGACGAAGCTTAGACATGGTCTTGGATTCGATCTGGCGGATACGTTCGCGGGTTACGCCGTAAACTTTTCCAATTTCATCCAAAGTCTTTGGCTGGCCATCGGTTAGACCAAAGCGCATCTTGACCACACCAGATTCGCGATCTGACAAGGTATCGAGTACTGAGTCCAACTGCTCTTGTAGCAATGTGAACGAAACTGCATCGGCAGGAACGATGGCTTCGGAGTCTTCGATCAAATCGCCGAACTCGCTGTCGCCTTCTTCACCAAGTGGGGTGTGAAGCGAAATTGGTTCGCGGCCATACTTTTGAACTTCAACAACCTTTTCAGGTGTCATGTCTAGTTCGCGAGCTAGTTCTTCAGGTGTTGGTTCGCGGCCAAGGTCTTGAAGCATCTGGCGTTGAACACGTGCCAGCTTGTTGATGACTTCAACCATGTGAACTGGAATACGAATTGTGCGAGCCTGGTCAGCCATCGCGCGAGTGATCGCCTGACGAATCCACCAAGTTGCATAAGTCGAGAACTTGTAACCCTTGGTGTAGTCAAACTTTTCAACCGCGCGGATCAAACCAAGGTTTCCTTCTTGGATCAAGTCCAAGAACAACATGCCACGACCGGTGTAACGCTTTGCAAGCGAAACAACCAGGCGAAGGTTTGCCTCAAGCAAGTGATTCTTTGCGCGCTGACCATCTTCAGCAATCCATTCGTAATCGCCCTGACGACGATCCTTGAATGGTCCACGAGTAGCTAGAAGTTCTTCGGCGAACAATCCGGCTTCAATGCGCTTTGCCAGATCAACTTCTTCTTCTGCGTTCAGAAGTGGAACTTTACCGATTTGCTTTAGGTAATCCTTAACTGGATCTGCGGTAGCACCTGCGGTGATAACTTGCTGAACTGGTTCGTCGGTGTCATCAACATCAGAGATAACTAGGTTGTCGCTGTCAGCAGCAATTGCTGGCTTTGCTTCATCTTCATCAGCAATGTCAGCAAGGTCTGCAACAAGTTCAGTTTCTAAATCAACTTCGAGAACTGCAGCCGCAGCTAACTCAACATCATCAATAACGATGTCAGCATCTAGATCGATAATTTCAATTTCATCGTCATCGCCCTTGATTGCCTTTGCAGACTTCTTTGCACCCTTGACTGGTGCTACTGGAGCGGCCTTCTTCCCTGTTGCTTTTGCTGCTGGCTTAGCAGCAGTTTTAGCTGGAGCTTTCGCAGCAGACTTTTTAACTGGAACAGAATTCTTTTTTGCAGCTGCCGTCTTTGCAACTGGCTTGGCTGGCGCCTTCTTGGCGGCTTTAGCAGGTGCTGCTTTCTTTGCAGTTGACTTTGCTGCCGTAACTTTCTTGGCTGGTGTCTTCTTGGCTGGTGCTGCCTTCTTCGGTGCCACTTATGCCTCTTTCAGCGCTAACTTGCAGTTTCTAACTAACAGTTCGAAAAATTCGTGCAATAACAAGAGCCCTTGTCAAGCAAGAAGCTCAACACGGGCGACATCACGAGGATGTGTCTTAAGTGTACCCCTGAATGGTGACAGCGCAGAATTGAGGTCACCGGGGTCCGTTTTCGCCGATTAGCGCGAAACCAGAACCGTTTTAGCTGACTTCACAGGGACCGCCAAAGTCCGCGATTGCCGCAAGACTTCGCCAGTCACATCAAAGGTGCCAACGCCTGAAACCGTGTACTGGGCTTGCCAGACTGTAGTGACTCCCACGCTGTAGTTGCCAGGACTTCGATACTGGTGGGTGATTTGTCGACTCGGATACTGCGCCCCAGCCACACTCTTCCAAGCCGATGAGCCATCTCCCCAAGTCCAGCGCCAAGTTGGTTTAGCGGTGATTGAAACCGTATGCCCAGATAGTGAAAAGTTTGGTGGCTTGAAGCTGGTTGGCTGGCCAGTCCAAAAGATCACCGGGATGCTGGTTAGCGAACCTCCAGGTGGATCAAAGCCTGGACGAAGTGCTGGGATGTATCGCACCACGTAATCGTCAACACGACCTTCGACTTGGCGTCGGGTAACTGGAGTTGAACTCCCCCAACAAACCGAACCAACTACCGCGACTGTGCTGGGGGTTCGTCCAAACCAAACTCGATACAACAAGCTTCCCCGCGGACAGGAAGTCACTGCGTGCTTACACGGGGCATTTGCTCCCTGCATGCAATAGATCGTGTAACGCCAAGTGCAGCCCAAGCAATCGGCGACCGCAGATCTTGTCGACCGAGAGCCTGAGAATGAATCTGGTAACAACAGGCCGCCGGTACCGACGTAGGCAGCAATCGAGTTGTTGCCACCAACATTTGGATTTGCTGCAACGGGTGGTACGCCGGACAAGGTAGAAATTCCAAGCGCCACGGCTACGACTACTACCAAGCGCAGCAAGTTCGTTTTCAAATGATCCCCCGAAACATATGCGACCTAATTGGGCCAGAGACTTGAGCCTAAATCGCAACAAGCGAAATTCAAGTTCAGTTCACTTAGCTGTGGATAATTACGCAGCGCCCTTTAAGCAGGCATCGAAGCTAACTGCGGCCAGCGACGATGACCAGACCGCTGGCGGCACATTGTGTCGCAGTGCGATGTCTAGTAACTGAGCCAGCGAGTAAGCCGCGTCAATTTGCAGAGCATGATCAACAGCCAACCTGGTGAGCTCGGTGTGACCTTCCAGCCAAGCGATGCCCGCATAGACCGTAGCAAGTGGCGCTACGTATTCGGCTTGGGTTCTAGCCACCTCACGGATCAAATGCGATTGGAATTGTCCTCGTAACTCAGGAGCGTCATGAAGCATTCGAAGCAAGCCATCACGGGTTCTGATATCGCATAGGCCTACGCATAACTGTGCATGTTCTGGCCAGGTCAAGTCCTTTTCGACCTGAAGCCGAGCAAAGATCTTGCTTACTAACTCGCTTCGGGCCGAGAAAGCATCTGTGGTTACAGCCTGCGCAAAGGCAGTTGCAGCCTTGGTCATTTGGGCATTGCGTTGTTTAACTTGCTGGGCACTGAGCGAAGGTGCTTGCAGATCAATAAATGAATCTGAGTTCGGCTCGTCATGAGAATTTTTCATTTCCAAAGCCTGTGATATTGGAAAACTCAAAACCAGTGTGATGTGATAACTGTGTGAAATTGAGTGCTGTGAATGCCCATAATTTTTGGGCACAAAGGAGCACCTAGAGTTCGGGTGGCTTCCCCTCCGCCGTCCCTCTAGGTGCTTACCGAAAATCTAGACAACAAACCCCTGCAACCTCGGTAATGACACGCCCAGCGTGTCGCACCCAAAACCTGACCCCGGTGATGCGGACCTGTCCCGGTTGTGCCAAAGTTTTCTCATGCACCTAGACCACGTCGCCTACGCCGTCACGAACGCCGAACTTGCGGACACTGTGCAGCGCCTCGGTGCTGAATTAGGCGTTGCATTTATTGATGGTGGCAAGCACCCACGTGCAGGCACCCGTAACTTTATTTTTCCAATGGCATCAGGCCAATACATTGAAATCGTTGCTCCACTTGAGCACCCAGTAGCCGAGACCGTTCCGTTTGGTCAGGCAGTTCGCAACCGCGCTGAAGCTGGTGGCGGCTGGATGGGTTGGGCAGTTCGTGTAGACGATGTTGCTCCACTTGAAGCTCGCATTGGCCGTCAGGCTGGCCTAGGTCACCGTCTTCGCCCAGGTGGCACTGATCTAACTTGGAAGCAGATCGGTGTTATCGACCTAATTGCTGAACCAATTTTGCCGTTCTTTATCAAGTGGGATGACATGAGTGCGCACCCAAGTGTTGGTGGCTCCGAGCACATCAGCATCACCGAATTCGCGCTAAGCGGCGACCGGGATTCACTTACTTCATGGTTAGGTGACACTCCAGAAGCATTGCTAGATGACATCGCTTTAACTTGGGTTGAAGACGATGAAATCGGATTAAGCGCCGTTACTTTCAAAACTCCACAGGGTTTAGTAACTATTAACTAATTGCGCGGTAACAGCGCAGAACTTTTTCCAATTCTTGGTTGCTCAGTTGGCTGTGTGAAAAAAGTCAACGTCTTGTAATTAGCGAGCATTTTAGGAAGCATCTGCGCCACAACCTTTGCATCATCTAGCGCAGTGTGGGCGCTTTCTTGAGCAATCTCAAAATGTGTTGCCAAAGTACCTAACTTGAAATTGTCAGTTCCTTTAACTGTGTTCCGAGCTAACCAATAGGTGCAGATCGCAGGCATGGTTAAAAGCTTGGCGCCGGCTAATTGGACTTCAGAGGAAACAAAACTTTCATCAAACTTGGCATGGTGAGCCACAAAAATTGCGTTATCCATTACGCGGGCTAAGTCATCAAAGATCTGATCAAAAGTTGGTGCATCGGCAACCATGTCTGCGGTAATTCCATGAATCCAATCAGCGCCAGTGTTTCCATCTTCGGGGTTAATCAAAGTAGTCATGGAGTCTTGGATTTGGCCGGCCTGATTGATCCGCACCGCAGCGATCTCAATAACCCTGGCGCCAGCCGCTGGATCTAGCCCTGAGGTCTCAACATCAACCACAACGAAATCGTGGTCAAGTTCATGGCTTCCACCTGATCCCCCGTAATGCAGGAAATGTCCAACATCTCCAGGGTTTGCAAAGCGCGATTCCATAACTATGAATGTATCGGTCGCCTCCGACTTACTCGCAGGTATCCCAAGGCGTGTGGCTAACTCTCCTATGTGCAGGCCAGACGTAGGCTGAAACTATGAAACTTCCCGTAGTCATTTCCGGTCTTGTCCTTTCCGTTGCTCTCGTGGGTTGTACTGATCAAACAACAGCAACAAGCTCTGCAGATAAGAGCATGGCTCCAACTTCAGTTGCGCCGAGTATTGCTTATGAAGACATGCCAGACGTTGACGAAGCTAGTGTGACTTTGGAATGTGCCACGTATTCAGAGGGCGCAGTGCCATTTGTGCGTCAAGAAGCCGATTTGATGGTTAATGATGTGCAGTACCGCGTGGCAACTGTTGCTTGTGGAGCGATAGCCAGTGAAGTAAGCGCTGAAGTTGTTGAATCTTTTGTGGCTGACAACGGCATCTGGGCATCAAATGGATTAGTTTCCGGCCCTGATGTGCCGTTCAACACCATGGGACCATGCGAATCCGACAACAAAGTTGTGAAGTGCCCAGCATTCGTTCTGGGTGAAGAAGGCGAAGCCGTTGGCTATATCGAAATCACTGGCCAAGACAACGGATTAGTTTGGACCTTCATCGCTGAAGAAGAAGTAGCGCTTTAACTTCTCCTCCAGCGACGTTGGATCAACTTAGCTGCGGCCGATTAGCAACGTTTGGCTGCCAACAACTTTGCCCTTGCGGGAAAGCGTCACAGTTAAGTCGCAGGTTCCTGCAGCCTTAACATTCACAACGCGTCCCTTAACTTTGCAACTATCTCCAGCAGATTTTGCGATCTTGATCTTGGTTCCCTTTGGTGCCTTTGGGAAAGTTAGTTTGGTTGCAAAACCTGACAAATTTGGAATCTTATTTGTCTTGGCGAAGTAGCGAGTAGCAACAGCATCACTAGTTACTGTCTCTGCAACCGGGGCTGCCACAACTGGAGCTGGTGTCACAACTTCGGTAGGCGGAGTTTGTGAAGGCGCTGGTGCAATCGGGCGAGACACATCGACTGGGTTGTTGTTAACTGCGCAGACACTGCCACCACCGGAACCGTTGTAACGCGAGGTGTAACTCCATGCCTTACAAATCACGTCACCTGGGCTAGCGTCAGCGGCAGCTTTAGCGCGGCGCTGCGCGTCATCGCGAAGTGCATCGATAGCAATTCGCTCAGCCTTCCAGTCAGCCACCGCTGCAGTTACTCGCTCGATCATTGCTGCACCTGGGGTGTAACCAGCACGGATAACAGCATCAAACTCCATGAACACTTCCCCGCCCATCATGTTGGCATCCCAATAGAACTGGGTGTAACACTGCGTGGAAACATGCCCACTGCGGGCATCAAAAGTCATGCCCTTAATTGGGTTGGTATCAGGACACGTTACTTCGCCCTCATAGTTCAACTTGTGTACTGTGGTGGCGCCATGAGCTGGCGTGGGAACGAAGCTAAATGCCAAGGCAAGCGCAGTTCCGATCGCAACGATCAATGCGGTGCGTCGAGTACGGATGTTCATCATGGTGACCCCTTAAGGTTCGGTGTTACTTTCACCGTAACTCGCAGGTCAGACAGAAATAACCAGACTCGGGCTTTTGCTAGGAAACTGGCGTGGCACCAAGGGTTTTGCAGTTCTCGGCCGCTGTATGGGAAGCCACCAAAAGCGACTGGGCGTAATCCACATCACCAAGATTCTCCCAATCTGCCCGAAGCTGAAGTTGGGACAGCAGGCCAGCTGCGAAGGCATCGCCAGCGCCCGTGGTGTCGATTACCTTCACGTCCTCGGCCTTAACGGAAGCAACTTCTTGGCCACGCTTTAGCCATAGCGCTCCCCGCGGGCCGCGCTTAAGGATTAGGTTCTGGAACTCTGCAGTCCAGTTATCCGGCGCACCGATTTCTAGGGCTGCGAATTCATCTTCGTTAGCCAGAACTAAGTCAGCCCGTGACAAGTACTTACGAACCTTATCTGGGCCGGCATTTTCAATTGGCGAACTGGATGCCGCATCGATAACCATGCGAGCACTTGATTTTTCAACACACTCGAGGACGTCGAGCGCAAACTTGCGTGATTCTGGTCGCAAAAAAGAATAGGCACTCATAACAACAATGTCGGATTCACTAATCAAGTTTTCCAATTGCTGATCAACTGACTGCACAAGATTCGCGCCGAAGTCAGGCATCATCGAGCGCGCACCAGTTTCATCCACCAAGATCACACACGTACCAGTTCGATTGCTTGTGATGGTACGGATGTTTTCATCTGAGACGCCAAAAGCCTGCAGCTGCGTTATTACCCAAGCTCCAAGCACATCATCTCCGATTGCGCCAA
>JBIKSW010000020.1:0-8026 GCA_044348415.1 Candidatus Nanopelagicales bacterium | reverse complement strand
TAAACCTGGGTCGATTCCCAAAATCCGCATATTTCCTCCGAACATCTGTTCGAAAGCCTATGCCATATCAGGGCAAAAGTGGAGGATTTCGGGGCTGAATAGACGCAAATGTCTATAGAACTAGGGAAATTTCCGACTTCTTAATCAGCTAATTGAGCTAGCACTTCATCTGAAATATCAATATTTGTAAACACATTCTGGACATCGTCCACGTCTTCCAGCGCTTCAATCAGGGTGAATACCTTGCGAGCAGTATCTGCATCAACTGGCACGGTCATGTTTGGAACAAAAGTTGATTCGGCTGATTCATAGTCAATCCCGGCTGCCTGTAAAGCCTGACGCACTGCGACAACGTCTTTTGAGTCACTAATGATCTCGATGCTGCCACCGTGATCATTAACTTCTTGCGCACCAGCTTCCAGAACTGCATCCAAAATCTGCTCTTCGGTTGAAGCTCCTTCTGGAACCATCACAACGCCTTTACGTTCAAACATGTAAGAAACTGAACCAGGATCGGCCATGTTGCCACCGTTGCGGGTAACTGCCACTCGAGTGTCTGATGCGGCTCGATTTCGGTTATCTGACAAACATTCGATCAGAATTGCCACACCGTTTGGACCGTAGCCTTCGTACATAATCGTCTGATAGTCCGCGCCTCCTGCTTCAACTCCAGAGCCGCGCTTAACTGCGCGATCAATGTTGTCATTAGGAACCGAGTTCTTCTTGGCTTTGGTGATTGCATCGAAAAGCGTTGGGTTAGCTGAAGTGTCTCCCCCGCCTAGCCTGGCAGCTACTTCAATGTTCTTGATTAGCTTTGCGAATAGCTTTCCGCGTCGAGAATCGATAACCGCTTTTTTATGCTTTGTGGTTGCCCATTTGGAATGTCCACTCATGCTGACCTCACCATGTCTACAAAATACTTATGAATTCTCAAGTCGGAAGTTATCTCGGGATGGAACGAAGTTGCCATGAGATTATCCTGCCTTACTGCAACAACTTGATCAGTACCGGTCAATGATTTGTCCGCAGGAATAGCGGCCAAGACTTCTACCGCTGAGCTTGCAGCCTCAACAAGTGGCGCGCGAATAAATACTGCGTGATAATCCGGTTCACCGATGGCTGGAATGTGTAAATCAATTTCAAAAGAATCAACTTGACGTCCGAATGCGTTGCGCTTGGCTGTGATATTCAAACCACCAATCGTTTCTTGATCCGCTCGCCCATCAGAAATCGAATCAGCCAGCATGATTAACCCTGCACATGAGCCATACATAGGAACTTGAGTTCTAAGTTCCCGCAGTGGGCCAAACAAGTTGTTTTTAACAGCCAGAATGCTCATGGTTGTTGATTCCCCACCAGGAATCACCAATCCCGCAATGCCCTTTAGTTGTTCCGCAGTCTTGACTAGGCGTACTTCAACATCAAGTTGTTCGAGACAGCGTGCATGTTCCCGCACGTCACCTTGGATTGCGAGAACCCCAATGACTGGGGACATGGCTATTACCAGCCGCGCTCAGCCAGACGATGTGGCACTGGAATGTCAGCAACGTTGATTCCAACCATTGCTTCGCCTAGGCCACGTGATGCCTTAGCGATTTCGTCTGGATTATCAAAGTGAAGTGTTGCTTGCACAATTGCATTTGCACGCTTAACTGGATCGCCGGACTTGAAGATTCCTGAACCAACGAAAACGCCGTCTGCGCCAAGCTGCATCATCATTGCTGCATCTGCTGGAGTTGCGATACCGCCAGCTGTGAATAGCACAACTGGAAGCGCGCCCTTCTCAGCAACTTCGCAAACTAATTCGTATGGCGCCTGTAGTTCCTTGGCTGCAACATAAAGTTCGTCTTTGCTCATTGAAGATAATCGGCGAATCTCACCCTTGATTGTGCGGATGTGACCAGTTGCGTTAGAAACGTCGCCAGTGCCTGCTTCGCCCTTAGAGCGAATCATTGCAGCGCCTTCGTTAATGCGACGAAGTGCTTCACCAAGATTTGTTGCACCACAAACGAAAGGAACTGTGAATGCCCACTTGTCGATGTGATTAATGTAGTCAGCTGGAGTTAGAACTTCAGATTCATCGATGTAGTCAACACCAAGACTTTGAATAACCTGAGCTTCAACAAAGTGTCCGATGCGCGCCTTTGCCATTACTGGGATTGAAACCGCATTGATGATTTCGTCAATCATTGTTGGATCTGACATGCGAGCAACGCCACCCTGCGCGCGAATGTCTGCAGGAACGCGCTCAAGTGCCATAACGGCAATTGCGCCAGCGTCTTCAGCAATCTTGGCTTGCTCTACGTTAACGACGTCCATAATGACGCCACCCTTAAGCATGTCGGCCATTCCGCGCTTAACGCGAGTAGTGCCAGTAACGCCTGTGCTTGTTGCATCCGATGCCATGTTGATCCTTCAGGAGATTCTTAGGTTTTCCAAGTCTAGCGAGCCACGGATTTTTTGCTAGTCGACTAAGGCGGGCGGGATTTGGACATCCAGATCTACTGGGACAGGCGGTTTAGCCCTACCCGCCAAACGAAAAAACCTGACCAGGAATTGCTCACGAATTTCGAGGCAATCTCGAACCGCATCCGTATGGAATTGTTGGCTCATTTTGATGCGATCACACACCTGAGCCAACTCGTCTAGCAGTGCCGAGGCATGTGGGTTGCTTCGGATTTCGTTGACCTCTTCTGGCTCATCCAGAGTCATCACCAAAATGCTCGTCAGTTCATCTTCGACCTGAGTTCGTTCTGGGGATGCCACTTCCTGCAAAATCAAAGCCTCGTGCGCCGCTTGTCCCCAGACCACCGAAAGTGCAGGATCGATTCCTGGAACAGCCGCTAACTCAGCAACAATTCCACCGCGCCTGACAAGTTGTCCGTGTAGCGCTAATTCTGTTACTTCAATTCGATGGTGTAACCGATCTAACCGACCAGCTTGATGCGACAAGTACCAAACAACAAAAGCAATGACTGCAACAACGAAGATCGATTGGCTATTCATTAATCACTTCTCATCTCTGGCGTTATGCGACCCCGACCAAGTCGTCCAATCATTTGTCCAGTTAAGTCTGGTTCCACCACGACTCCTGGAACTCTGATTGATTCGTATACATCGACAATTCGCTCAGCAACTACGGACCAATCAAATTCTGCAGCGCGCAATTTTCCTTGCGCGCTGAGTTCTGTGCGTCGAACAGAATCAGAAAGTAAGTTGCTAACTACTTTTGCTAAGTCTTGCGAATTCTCGTTCTCAAAAGTTATCCCTGCCTTGCCATTATCGAGAACGCGCTTGAATGCTTCCAAGTCGCTCGCAACTACCGGTGTTCCGCTTGCCATAGCCTCTAGTAAAACAATGCCAAACGATTCACCACCAGTATTCGGTGCAACGTATATGGTTCCAGAAGCAAGCACGCTTGCTTTGTCTTGCGGAGCGACCATGCCAAGCACAGTGACGCTGGCTCGATCTTCTCGGGAAAGTTTCTTTAGTGTGTCATCTGGCTCTCCTGGACCAGCGATCAACAGCCGAACCTGTGGATGCTGGCGCCTGATTTCTGGATAAGCCTCAACTAAAACGGACAAGCCCTTGCGCGGTTCGTCACCTCTACCTAAAAACACAATCGATTGATTGGCGCCCGGCCATCCGAACATTGGTTTGGCATTTGTGAAAGTTGATATGTCAACACCGTTTGGGATGACTACTGCATCACCGCCAACATGCTTGATTAACGTAGCCCGCGCAGCTTCACTCACTGCGATGCGCGCGGAAACTTTCTCCATTGCAGTTTGTGCCAACTTAGAAAGCGTTAGCATCATTCGCGATTTATCCATCGACGAATGCCAAGTTGCCACAATCGGACCTTTGGCAGCCCAGCATGCCAAAACCGAAAGACTTGGAGCTAGCGGTTCATGGACATGAAGTACATCGAATTCTCCGTCTTCAATCCACTTGGAAACTTTGCGAGCGGCAATCGGACCAAAGCTCAATCGGGCAACTGAACCGTTGTACTTAACTGCTCGCGGCTTACCTGTTGAAACTACGTAGTCGGGTAACAGTTCATCAAACTCAGCCGGTGCTAGCACGCTGACTTCGTGGCCCATTCGAATCAAGGCCTCAGCTAAATCCGCCACGTGAGCGCTAACGCCACCCGGAATGTCCCAGGAGTAAGGGCAAACAATTCCAATCTTCATGATTTTGAACTCTGCGCAATCAGGTCTGGCCAAATCGGTTGTAACTGGTGCCAGTTGTCTGGATGAGCCTTAATGTGTTTCTCAAAATTGGTCACAATAAGTTTTGTTATCTCTTGAGCCCGACGCACTCGATCTCGACCTTGAACTGGGCTGCGATCGAAAACCACTTCTTGGTCGAACGAAATAACTAAGTTCTCGCCGTCATACCAAGGCGCACAAGTGAACAAAGGTCTGCCGGTATCAATTGCAAGTAGCGCAGCACCGATAGGTAGCGATGCTCGGTGACCGAAGAACTCGTTACTCATGCCACTCTTGGCTACGTCACGGTCACTAAGTAAAGCTACGACTCTTCCTTGGTTCACATGGTCGCGGAGATACTCGTAAGTTCCGCCATCACCAGACAACGGCATCAAAGTAAGACCTCGATCAGTGCGGGCCTTCAAGAACTTTTGGAATACACCTTCGGGACGTAGCCGTTCGGCGACCGTGCACAACGAACCAAAGCTATGTGCTGCCCAAGCCCCAGCCCAATCCCAATTACCTAAATGCGGCAGCGCTAAAACAACTCCACCGTTCTTCACGGCTTGCATAACTGGTTCGGAATCTTCGGTGCGAACCATTCCAAAAATCTGCTCATCAGTCCAGCGAGACAACATAAAAGTTTCGCAGTAATAACGCATATAACTTTGCATAGCTCTAAGGCTGAGTGGACGAATTCTTGGATCTGAAACCTCACAGCCCAGAACCCGAGCTAAGTTCATTTCAAGTTGCTTGATTGGAACAGATTCCTTGCGCCAAGCAATCAGTGCTGCTTTGTTAAATAGATAATGTGCCCATCGAGTTGGCATAATCCAAAGCGCATTCCAGCCCAGCCAATACCCAAAGTCAACAAGTCGCAATTTCACGCTTGCAACACCAACTGCTTTCGCACGAACAGAATCCGCTGTATCACTGTGATCGTTGACAAAACTGCAAGCAGAGTTAGCGCGTACGGCATCACATCAGAAACTAAGGCCGAAATCAGAAGTGAAACCCAAATCAATATGTTTCGCTCGGCTCGCTCGGCTATGCCAACTGTGCACTTGGCATTAAGTGACTCGGCTTTCGCTCGAGCGTATGAAGTCATCAGACTCATAACAAGTGCAACAATCCCTGCAATAACCGCTAGCTGGCTGTTACTGCCTTCAGTAGTGACATAGAAATAGATCAAAGCGCAAATTACGGCTGCATCGGAAATGCGATCCAGTGTGGAGTCCAAAAATGCACCCCATGGCCCTGCAGTGCCAAGCATGCGCGCCATAGTTCCGTCCAACAGGTCGATTAACCCGAAGGCGCCAAACAAGATTGCGCCGATTAAGTAGTCTCCCTGTGCCAAGAATGCGACCGAGATAAAGATTGTGGCTGCGCAACCAAACCAAGTGATGCCATCTGGGGTCACCTTAAGGCGCAACATTAGCCGTGCAACAGGATCAATAAATCGCGCTAAGGAACGACGCGCGTTCGCATTATCAAGCACGGTAAATTCCTCTACTGCCAAATGGCCGCTACTATTCGTAGGGATATGACGATGTTACCTAGTCCAGGCGCACACACTGGGCATCCGCACGTCTTGATCTACGTTATTACCTCTGAAACATCAGACCTAGAGCAGGTTTATGCCAACATGGGAGCAAAGCCAGTCTCTGGTAACTCCCATTTCGCAACCTTTGAAAAGTTTCCTAACGTAGTTGCGATCGTGCATCGACCCTCTCAGGCTGATCCAAGAATCCTGGAATCTTCAGATGCCTTTGTTGCGTCACTCGATGGGGCCGCAGGCGTAGATCCAAAGATTGTTGAGTTCTGGTCTCAGGCCCGCGATGTAACTTTGCCCCGACACATTCTGGCCTTCAATGTAGTGAACGGTCGTGCGGACTTTGATGAATTGTGTGCAATAGCCAGTCGAGTGCTTGAGCCTGACCTATTAGTTCGTTACTTACCTATTGATTCCGACGATGAACTTTCCTTAACTGGTGTTTACGACATTCTCACCAGTGAGATTCATGCCTTGATAGATGGTCAATGGGTTACTAAGGCAGCTGACCCGGAACATATTGCAATTACGAGCTCAGCTCGCGAAGACTTATTCGATCAGTTGGCCTATTTGGGACTAGATGATTTAACGCTGGAGAATCACACGTCTGGGTTACCAATTAGTGTTACCAAACTTGAAGCGGCTTGGTTACATCCAGATGTGGTAACCATCACCCCAATTGATGACGAAGTTGGCGTAAGCACCTTCGGTAATTGGATTTCAATTCTCGAGCCAGTTTGGATTCCAGTTCTAGTTGATGGCGACAATTCATTTGACGCTCACGAAGCAACCGAGCGGATTGGCACATCGATAACGGAAAGTATTGCTCGCATGTGGGGTTCAGATGAAAGTACAGACTTGGTGGAAAAAGTTAACGGCGCATCAAGGCCTGTGAAGATTCTGGAATCCAATCAGGTTGTGCTAGCTAGTACTGGATTAACACCTGGCAGCACGGTCTCAACTGAGAACTCGAAAGCGAACTTAGTCGCTCCAACTTTCTGAGAGCAACTGACGAGTTTGTTCAATTAGTTCTGGCAAAACTTTAGTTCCACCAACTATTGGCATGAAGTTAATGTCACCAGCCCAACGCGGCACGATGTGTTGATGAATGTGATCGGCTACACCGGCGCCAGCAACATTTCCCTGATTCAACCCAATGTTGAATCCAGTAGCGCCAGACACAGTTCGAAGTGTCCGCATAGCTTGAGCAGTTAGTTCACCCATTTCGATAACTTCCTCAGAAGTGAGTTCATCGTAAAGCGGAACGTGTCGGTTAGTGCAAACCAAAAGGTGACCACTGTTGTATGGGTACTTATTCATAACCACGAACGTGGCATTTCTGCGAACTACAACTAATCCTTCGGAATCTGATACGCCTTGAGCAATGCAGAATGGACAAGAATCCGCATCAAAGTTTCCAGCTTCGTCAGCTAAGTACTCTTTGCGATGCGGCGCCCAAAGTCGGTCCCATGCATGTGGGCCACGCGGATCAGTTGACATCTACAACTCAGATTTGAACGCGTGAGGTTACGATCTCGACGATCTTGGTAATGGCATCTGCAACTGGAACTGCATTTTCTTGAGTGCCGTCACGATAGCGGAACGAAACTGCGCCCGCTGCGATGTCTTCATCGCCAGCAATCAACATAAACGGAATTTTTTGCGTTTGCGCAGTACGAATCTTCTTTTGCATGCGCTCATCAGAGCCGTCGACTTCAACTCGAATGCCTTTTGCCCGAAGCTGAGTGGCAACATCTTCTAGGTAGTCAACATGCGCACCAGCAATTGGGATACCAACGACTTGCACTGGAGCTAGCCATGGTGGGAAGGCTCCTGCGTAATGCTCAAGCAGAACGCCAAAGAAACGTTCAATCGAGCCAAATAGCGCGCGGTGAATCATGATCGGACGACTACGTGTGCCGTCTGATGCCTGGTACTCAAGTTCAAATCGCTGTGGCAATTGGAAGTCCACTTGAATCGTAGACATCTGCCAGGTTCGACCGATCGCATCACGGGCTTGGACCGAGATCTTTGGGCCATAGAACGCAGCGCCACCTGGATCTGGAACTAGTTCAAGTCCAGATTGTTGCGCAGCTTCAGCAAGAGCAGCCGTAGCCCGATCCCACTCTTCCTCGGTGCCAATTGATTTTTCAGGATTGCGAGTTGAAAGCTCTAGATAGAAATCATCGAGACCGTAATCACGCAACAAATCCAAAACGAAACCTAATAGGTTTTGCAGTTCGCCACCCATTTGCTCTGGCGT
>JBIKSW010000019.1:0-8090 GCA_044348415.1 Candidatus Nanopelagicales bacterium | reverse complement strand
CCTGCTTCGCCTTGCACAATAACTGGTTTAGTCAACGGCACGGCTTATTCCTTCCAGGTATTAGCTCGGAACGAAATCGGAGACTCATTACCGTCGGTTGCCTCGGAAAGCGTGACACCAGCAACGACACCAGATGCTCCAACTAATGTCATCGCGACCATTGCAAACCAGAGCGCAACCCTAACCTGGGCCACTCCAGCCAACAACGGATCAGCAATAACTGGATACAGGGTTTCTTGGCTCAGTGGAACTCAGCCTTGCTCAGCTTCGCCTTGCACAATAACTGGATTAGTGAATGGCACAACTTATACGTTCCAGGTTGCAGCTAGAAATGCGTTGGGGCATTCAGATGAATCAGCACTATCACCAAGTGTCATCCCCGCCACAATTTCAGATGCACCAAGCAATGTGGTGTCCTCAATCGCTAATCAGTCGGCTGAAGTGTCTTGGCTACCTCCATCCACTGATGGTGGAACACCTGTTTTGGATTACAAAGTTTCATGGTCCAATGGTTCCAAAGTTTGCTCAGCTTCGCCTTGCACAATAACTGGTTTAGTCAACGGCACGGCTTATTCCTTCCAAGTACTAGCTCGGAATGAAATCGGACACTCATCACCGTCGATTGCCTCGGAAAGCGTGACACCAGCAACTAGTCCTGTTGCACCTAGCGCTGCATCTGTAGATCAGGAAATCAATAGCATCAGGGCTAGCGTCGGTGAATCTGTGTCAAACACACCCACCCCTTTATCCTTGATGGCATCGACACCTGGAATACCAAAAGTCATTTCAGCAAAATCTAAAGCAAAAGGTAAAGCCACTCTAAAGTTCAAATACACACCGGTAAATGGAGAAACGATCAAGAAATTTGAATTCAGAAGATCCATCAACGGTGGCAAGACGTGGACCACATGGGCTGCAGTGAAGTCAGGATCTGTTACTACCGGTTGGAAGGCTGGATCAACTTATCGAGTGCAGGTGCGGGCAGTTAATTCACTTGGATCTGGAGATATTGGCACGATCATATTTCGACCAACAAAGTAGGACTCATTGACGTACGCCCGAGAGGACTCGAACCTCCAACCGACAGGGTAGAAACCTGGTGCTCTATCCATTGAGCTACGGGCGCATTGCCAGCGGTTAACCGCAAGCGCTCCAATTCTATCTGCGGGAAACCACTGGTGTTTTTCGCACGTTAGACTGATGCCCATGGCTGAGTTCATTTATACCCTTGCAAAAGCACGTAAAGCCCATGGAGACAAGGTCATTCTTGATGACGTAACCCTGTCGTTCCTGCCTGGCGCCAAAATTGGTGTTGTCGGCCCTAACGGTGCTGGTAAGTCCACATTGCTGAAGATCATGGCAGGCGTCGAGAAGATTTCTAATGGTGATGCCATGCTTTCAGCGGGCTACACCGTTGGCATGCTGGCTCAAGAGCCAGACTTAGATGACTCAAAGAACGTAATCGAAAACGTGCAAGAAGGCGTTGCTGAAACTATGGCAATGCTGGCCCGCTTTAATGAAGTTTCAGCTCAGATGGCAGATCCAGATGCAGACTTCGATGCTTTGATGGCAGAAATGGGAACTTTGCAAGAAGCCATAGATCACAAGAATGCTTGGGATCTTGATAATCAACTTGAGCAAGCGATGGATGCACTTCGATGCCCACCAAGCGATGCTGATGTCAGCGTACTTTCCGGTGGTGAGCGTCGCCGCGTCGCGCTTTGCAAACTTTTACTACAACAGCCAGATCTATTGCTACTAGATGAACCAACTAACCACCTTGATGCCGAGAGCGTTAACTGGCTAGAACAGCATTTAGAAAAATACCCAGGCACAGTTATTGCGATCACTCACGATAGATACTTCCTTGACAATGTTGCCCAGTGGATTCTTGAACTCGACCGCGGTCGTGCTTACCCATATGAAGGCAACTACTCGACGTATTTGGAAAAGAAGCAAGCCCGTCTAAAGGTTGAAGGCGCTAAAGATGCAAAACTTTCCAAGCGCCTGCAAGAAGAACTTGAATGGGTGCGCTCGAACGCTAAAGCTCGACAGACCAAAAGCCGCGCTCGTCTTGATCGCTATGAAGAAATGGCAATCGAAGCCGAAAAGACTCGCAAGATGGACTTTGAAGAGATTCAAATTCCACCAGGTCCACGTTTAGGTAACGTCGTTATTGAAGCCGACAAACTCGGTAAAGGTTTTGGCGATCGCATCTTGATGGATGACTTGTCATTCACATTGCCTCGTAACGGAATTATTGGTGTGATCGGACCTAACGGTGTTGGTAAAACCACTCTGTTCCGAATGATTGTTGCAGCTGCCGAAGGGGATACTAGCGATGCTTCAACTCAGCCAGATTCGGGAACACTTCGCGTTGGCGAAACTGTAAAGCTTTCCTATGTTGACCAGAGTCGTGCCGGACTAGATCCAGCCAAGAACGTTTGGGAAGTAGTTTCCGATGGTCTTGACTGGATTAAAGTTGGCGCTGTTGAAATGCCATCGCGCGCTTACATTGGTGCTTTTGGTTTCAAGGGTCCAGATCAGCAAAAACCATCAGGCGTACTTTCCGGTGGTGAGCGAAATCGCTTGAACCTTGCACTTACTTTGAAACAGGGCGGAAACGTTTTGCTTCTCGATGAACCAACTAACGACTTAGACGTGGAAACCTTGGGATCACTAGAAAATGCGTTACTTGAATTTCCAGGTTGCGCCGTGATTACCTCTCACGATCGCTGGTTCCTAGACCGAATTGCAACCCACATCTTGGCTTACGAAGGCGATTCAACTTGGTTCTGGTTTGAAGGTAACTTCGAGTCCTATGAAAAGAACAAGATTGATCGACTAGGTGCCGATGCAGCTCGTCCGCATCGCGCAACGTATCGCAAACTAACTCGAGGTTAATTTCCAATTTTTGGATAGCAGTACACCTTTAGTTTGGTCTCAGTTAAGACTTAGTTGGTCTTGCTATGTCACATTTATGGCATGAGAGATGTAATCAAATCAGGTGTTGTTAAGCCTTGGATTACCAGAAACATTGCACTAGTTGCACACGACAACCAAAAAGCCGAATTACTGGATTGGGCAAGGCAGAATCGTCGACTCCTTTCTAGGCATAATCTGTTTGCTACTGGAACTACAGGCTCATTGCTAGCGGATGCCCTGGACTTACCGGTTAACAGATTTCTAAGTGGCCCATTTGGTGGTGACCAGCAAATTGGAGCTGCGATTGCTGAAGGAAAGATCGACATCTTGGTCTTCTTTTGGGACCCATTAGAGCCACAACCACATGATCCAGACGTTAAGGCACTCTTACGGATTGCAACACTTTGGAACGCTGGAATCGCAGTGAATCGAACCACTGCGGACATGCTCATAACTTCCCAGTTATTCGAAGCAGACTTTCCAACTAAGCGACCACAGTTCAATGCAAATGGTAGTAAATCTGAATTTGTCGACGCGCGCTAGCAAAGCGATACGCTTAATGCATTAACTCTCGTTAAGGCAGGTATTCAGTGGCAGTGCTAACAATTCCAGTGCATTTGCGCTGGGGAGACATGGATATCTTCAAGCACATAAACAATGTTGCTTACGTCGGCTACTTAGAAGATGCTCGTGTCTCACTTTTGGCAAAGGCAGGCTTTGCCCCTGACTTACATGGCTTTGGACAGTTAGTTGTTCGCCACGAAATTGATTACGTCAAGCCGCTGGTTTTTCAACCAGAACCAATTGAGATGTCGGTCTGGATTGAATCCATGGGTAACACTTCGTATGTGATCGCATACTCAATGCATGATGGTGACGTTGAGTATTTGCGGGCAAAAACCACAATGGTTTGCATGGATATGGAACGTGGTCGACCGGGCAGAATTCCAGCTGAGCTTCGGGAAACTTATACACGTTTAATGCGAAGCTAAGGTGTATTCACCAAGCTATGGGCTGCACTAACAAGGTAAGTCCATAACTGGTCCCGTAGCGCTTCATCCATTTCGATCTGGGAAAGCGAAGCGTGCATATGGTAAATCCACCTATCCCGAGCATCGTCATCAATTACAAATGGCATGTGGCGCATCCGAAGTCTTGGGTGACCGCGTTCCGCTTGATAGATGGATGGGCCACCCCAGTATTGCTGCAAGAAAAGCGTTAGGTGGCGACGGGATTCAGTTAGATCTTGATCGACATACATTGGACGCAAAACTTCGTCGGACTCAATGCCAACATAAAAGCCATCAACGAGTTTGACGAAGAATTCTTCGCCACCAACTGCATCAAAGAGTGATTGTTCCACGCCTCTAGTTTGCCGTATTTAGTTCTTTGGCCCGTGCATCTAGTTCGGCAGCAGCTTTTGTAATGTTTCTGGTCATCGAACCAAATACAAAACCGTGGAATGGCCACACCGACCACCAGTATGCGTGGCCTGCCAAGCCCTTTGGGTGATAGATCGCATGTTGGTGATACATGGTTTCGCCAGCATCATTCTTTTCCACGCGAAGTTCCAACCAGGCAAGCCCAGGCATATGCATCTCGGCCCGAAGTCTTAGTAAATCGCCTGGAATACATTCTTCAACGCGCCAAAAATCTACGATTTCACCGGCGAGTAACTTATTGGGATCCCGTCGACCTCGTCGAATACCTGGGCCACCAAAGAAGCGATCAATAAGTCCGCGAGTTTCCCACGCCAACGGGAAGGAATACCAACCGTTCTCACCACCGATGCCCTCAATGATTTTCCATAGGGATTCTGGAGTTGAATTCGAAGGGACGTATCGATCGTCGGTGTAGAGCGAGCCACCGGCCCAGTCAGGATCGGTTGGTAGCGGGTCGCTTGGCTCTCCTGGCATCGAAGCCGAAGACCAACGTGACTTTACGTTCGCCTGGCGAATTCTAGTTAGCGCGATGGCAACAGCGTCTTCAAATCCCATTAGGCCCTCAGGCGGATCTGGAATGTATTGCTTAATGTCATGCTCTGCACAAATAACTTCAGTCTTCAAACTATCAACTAATGGCCGAGCAATATTTTTTGGCACCGGTGTTACGAGGCCAATCCAACGCGCAGATAGTCCGGGGGAGAGCAAGTTAATTGGCAGAATTATTCGCTTGCGCAGGCCAGCAACTTTTGCATAACCATGCATCATTTTCTGATAAGTCAGCACATCAGGCCCACCGATGTCGAATGTTCGATTCAATCCGGCAGGCAAGTTACGCGCTTCAACCAAGTAGCGCAAAACATCACGCACTGCGATCGGTTGAATCTTGGTACGAACCCAACGGGGTGTGATCATCGCTGGCAGACGTTCAGTCAGGTAGCGAAGCATCTCAAACGAGAGACTTCCAGAGCCGATGATGACTGCGGCGCCAAATGCAATCGTTGGCACACCTGAATTAATAAAGATGTTTCCAACTTCAGCACGAGACCTTAAATGCGGCGAAAGTTTTGGATCATTTTGCAAACCGCCTAGGTAAACAATTCTTCCGACGTTGCTGGCTTTAGCTGCTTTTGCGAAAACACTGGCTGTGTTGCGTTCAGTTTCTTCAAAGTCGCCCACGCTTCCAATCGCGTGGATCAAGTAATAGGCGACGTCAACATCTCGCAGTGCCTCTTCGCATACGTCAGGGTTATCTGCGGTGCCACTTACTATTTCAACTTGGTTGAACCAAGGGTGCTGCGAAATTCGCTCAGGATGTCGAACCAGTACTCGAACCCGCACGCCTTGCTCAAGTAAACGAGGAATCAGTCGACCACCGATATATCCGGTGGCACCAGTAACGAGACAGAGTTGTGACATACCTAAGTGTTACGGATTTTTAGCAATTGCGCAGGGTAGAAGTACTTACTTTTCCCAAGTCGTGTTTTGGCTGAAGTTGGCAACATTTAAGATTTCACCATTTCTGATGTACCAAAGCACCCCAGCCTCATCTCGAACTCGAGTGGTTCGCAGCGCTACTGCTTCTACTCGGCCTCGGACGGCGCCAATTTCAACTTCATCACCGATGCCATATTGATCCTCAACAATTAGGAAGATGCCAGAGATGTAATCCTTAACAAGTGTCTGAGCACCAAAGCCAAGTGCAACGCCGGCGATTCCGGCACTGGCTAGCAGTGGTGCAATGTTCACTCCAACAACTGTTAACGACATCAAAATTGCGGTGCCCCAGATGATGACTGAGGTAACGGTATTCAGCACTGCTGAAATCGTGGAACTTCTTTGGTCACGTCGCTCTTTTGAGCCAAAAGCTTGGCGCACTAGGCGGTTGTTTGCTCGCACCAAAAGGAATCGAACAACAAAAGCGACTAGGAAAATGATGACTATCGTTAGCGGTTCACCAAGGAACCAATCCGGAAGCGCAGTATTTGTCATATGTTTAGTTTGCTTGGAATTGACGCAGAAGTCACGGACCAGAATCAATCCTCGAAATTTGTGTCGTAAACTATTGGCATGACGACAAGCATTCGCCGTATCTGGTCCACCTCCGCGGCTTTCGCAGTTTTAGCATCAACCTCTGTTTCAACAGCATTTGCTGATGAACTAAAACGAGATGATGGAGATCAGCCAGGCGAGCCAATGGGAACGCTGAATGCAATTCTGTGGTTCGTAGTTTTGCCGTTGGCGATCACTGGAATCATAACTTTGTTAACACTTGGTCCTAGCTGGACCAGTGCGGCTCGTAAGTCAACTCGTGGTGGCTACTTGGACGACCCAACATTTGCAGATCGCCAAATAGATAGCAACGAACGTTCACAAATTAGCAATTAGTTCTTATCAACTGATTGGCAGCGAAGTGATCGCGCTACGTTGTCACGCAACTCACGAATCAATCTAATTGCGCCAACATCTGTTGAACCTGCAATGAAAGCATCAGCCTTTGCCAAGATTTCTGGCGACCCAAGTAGGGATGGGAATAGCCCTAATGTCAGAGTCTGGGCAATCTCATTGGTGCGAGACTCCCAAACATCCCCAATAACCTCGAAGTACTTGTCGACAAACGGTTCTAGTAACTCGCGTTGATCTGGCTGCGAGAAACCACCAACAGTTGATTCAAGTAATGCATTAGCAAGATCATCATTTTCGACCACTGCCTTCCATGCAGCTAACTTTGCCTCTGCAGTAGGTATGCCAGCACGCGCGGACGCAGCTTGTCGCTGTCCACCGGCAGTATTGTCGCGTTCTAACTCTTGATCGATTGCTGATTCCGGCAACTCGCCAAGAGCAACTAAACGAGCTACAAGTTGCCAGCGAAGATCTGTGTCTACTTCTAATCCGGCTGGGGTAGCACTACCGTCTAGCCAGCCAGCAATAAGCGAAATATGATCCTTGGTTCTAGCAATGCCAGCAATGTTCTTAACAAATGCGAGTTGGTGGTCGCCACCTGGTTCTGCTTTAGCTAAGGCTTCGATAAGTGATGCGGCTAAGGCATCACGATTGGCAGCGCGGTTTGCTGGGTTACCAAATTGCTCAATCGCGGATCGGGCTTGCAGTAGCAACTGTTGTGCCACGCCAATTTCAATTCCGCCAAGATCAGCACTAAGGATCATGTTTAAGTAATCGGTCGTGCTCAATTCAGCATCACGAGTCATGTCCCAAGCTGCGCCCCAGATTAGAGCGCGCGAAACACTGTCTTCAATATCGCGTAATCCGGTGGCAGAAGTTTTGGCAGACTTCTCATCCAGGCGAATCTTTACAAAGGTGTAATCGCCATCATTTAATAAAAGTAAATCGGCTGCAGGCATGCCAACTAGCTGCGGTACTTCAGTTCGAGCGCCATCGACATCGATTTCGATTCGGCTATCTCGCTTGATAACTGAGCCGACGCGGTTGTACAAACCAATTCCGATGTGATGAGGTCGAAGAAGTTGATCCACACCTTCAGGTGCCACTGGTGGCTCTTGAATTACTGCGAAAGATTTGTACTTTCCATCTTCAATCTCAATTTCTGGTCGAAGCGTATTTACGCCCGCTGTTTGCAACCAGCGCTGAGTCCAGTCCTGTAGGGAGCGACCACTTGCAGATTCGAGTTCAACTAATAAGTCAGTTAACTCGGTGTTGCCCCAGGCATGCTTCTTGAAGTATTCCCGGATGCCAGCAAAGAAC
>JBIKSW010000018.1:0-8476 GCA_044348415.1 Candidatus Nanopelagicales bacterium | reverse complement strand
GAACCACGGAACATGCACCACGTCCTGCATTAGTTCTGATTGGCGAGGCACTGCTTGATCCAAAGTTGCTACTAGATGTGCCGCCAGGCAGACATGATTCTGTGGTTGCTGCGATTCAAAAAATTGGTACTGTTTTTTTAGAAGCTCGAAAACTTATGCATTCAGGTGCGAGTCCACACGAAGTGCTTTGGAGCATATGGCAGGGAACCTCTTGGCCAACACGTCTGCAAGAGCAAGCCCTAGGGTTTGGAACCCAAAGCACGCGAGCACATCGGGACTTGGATGCGATCTGTTCACTGTTTGATCTTGCAAATCGATTTGTGGCTCGTGGCAGAGGCAAAGACTTAACTAACTTCCTTGATGAAATTGAGGCGCAAGAGATTCCAGCCGAGGCACTTGCCGAAAACGATGTTCGCAATGATTCGGTACGACTGCTCACAGCGCACCGCTCCAAGGGCTTGCAGTGGAAGTACGTGGTGGTTGCTGGAGCACAGGAAGAACTTTGGCCAGATCTTCGCCAACATCAAAGCCTGCTGCAATCGGATCGAATCGGCCCAAACTTGGAGTTAATGCCGCTAACTATGCGGGAACTTTTGGCCCAAGAACGCCGATTGTTTTATGTTGCCCTCACGCGAGCTATGCAAACGCTATTGATCACCTCTACTGATACTTCAGTTCGCGATGACGGTGTAGCACCAACCAGATTCATTACCGACATCGTCACAGCGATTCCTCAGATTGAAGTCACCCACACTTCGGGCCGTCCAAAGCGACCGCTAAGCCCAGAGGGAGTTATTGCTAACCTGCGACGCACGCTTAGCTCTCTAGAAACTTCCGAGGCATTGAAGCTTGCGGCAGCCAATCAGTTGGCGCAACTTCACACAAAATATGGATCCTTGTTTTTCCACGCAGACCCCGACAAGTGGTGGGGAGTTCTGGAGCAAACCCAAAACCAGCGGCTTGTTAACTCTCAAGTATCAATATCAGCTTCTGGAATCACTTCCATAGAACATTGCCCCGCACAGTGGTTTTTGGAGCGCAAACTTAATGCACTTTCCCAATCTGCAACACCAATGATTTTTGGTAACGCCCTGCATGCAATCGCACAAGGTTTATCCTCTGGCGAACTTGCTTATGACATTTCTGCTATCGACGATCAACTTGATCGCCTCTGGCCCGGTATGGGTTATGAAGCTGAGTGGGAAAGTTCGCGCGAGCGAACAGCAGCACATGATGCATCGGTTCGTCTCTTAACTTGGATGCTTGACCACAAAGATCAAACAAGCATTACCGAGTCCGGTTTGTTGTGGAAGACCAATATTGCGGTTGAAGATCCTGATGGCTCAACTCGTGAGGTTGATTTAGCAATCACTGGGCGAGCTGATCGGATTGAATTCAGTGAAGACGGAATCATGATCTTTGATTTCAAGACAAGTAAAGATGCTAAGAAGAGCAAAGAACTCTTCAAGGACGTTCAGTTAGCGCTCTACACATTTCTTTTGGAGCACGGCAGTTACACAAAAGATGAAGAGCTTGTTTCCCGCGTACCCGAACAACAAGTTAAAGGTGCTGCGTTAGTTCAATTGCGTGTGGGCGAGAAAGATAACTCAGACTTAGCTTTGGTCCAGCAAGTTTCACCCGATACACATGACGAAAATTCGACGATTTCACTTGATCAAAGAATTGGGCAAGCCGCTTTAGTGGTACTAGACGAGCGGTATGAAGCGCGCTACGAAGATCAAAAGTGCAAGCTTTGCAAGGTTCGCACTCTGTGCCCAGCAACACCTGAAGGAAAGCAGGTGTTGTCATGAAAGAAATCACCACATCTGACTTAACAAAAGTTCTTGGATTCAATCCCAGCTCAGAACAACTGGCAGCAATCGTTTCGCCATTAGAACCAAGCATGATTGTCGCCGGAGCCGGCACTGGAAAAACTACTGTTATGGCTGGTCGAATTGCGTGGCTGATAATGACTCAGCAAGTTGCCCCAGATCGAATTCTTGGGCTTACCTTTACAACCAAAGCTGCAAACGAGTTATTGACTCGAGTCCGTAGTTTTTTGCCTGCTGCACTTAAATACTTGCCCGATGAATTTGCACACTCAGATTTGGGTGAACCAGTTATCTCTACATATAACGCATTTGGTTCACGTTTGCTGAAAGAGCACGCACTTCGCTTAGGCCTTGAGCCAGATGCTCGGGTAGTAGTGGATGCAACTCGATATCAATTAGCTATGCGCGTAGTTTGCCAATCGCACTACGACTTAGGCGGTCTTGGCTATAGCCCAACAACTGCAGTTACTGAAATGTTGAAACTTGATGAACAGTGCTCGAATTATTTGGTTGATCCAAATCTCATTATTGAAAATGATACGCAGCGACTAGTTGGCCTAGAAAAGATTGAGAAGAAGCAAGAGCTTACCTTCGACATGATCAAGACCTGTCAAAAGCGAATTGCACTTGCCAAGCTAGTTATGGATTTCCGGCAAGCAAAGATTTCTAACGACGTAATTGATTACGCGGATCAAATTCGCCTGGCCGCACAGGCTGCGCAAAATTCGCAAGCTATGCGGGATATTTTGAAAGAACAATTTCATGTTGTGTTGTTGGACGAATATCAAGACACATCTTTGTCTCAAAAAGTTTTATTACAGGAACTCTTTGGACAGGGACATCCGGTTATGGCAGTTGGTGACCCATGCCAAGCAATTTATGGCTGGCGTGGTGCCGAGATAACCAACATGGAGAACTTCAAAGACGACTTCCCACGCGAGCTAACGGGAAATTGGGAGCCAGCCCAGATCTATAAGCTGACCGCCAATCGACGCTCTGGTAAAAACATTTTGACCGCAGCCAATTCATTGAGCAATAAATTGCGTGAAATTCATCCCGAGATTGTCGAGTTAGTACCTGCTGATGACGCAAAGCCAACTGGTGAGATTCAGACTGCCTTGCTTCCAACATTTTCTGACGAAGTTGAGTGGGTAGCTGACCAAGTTTCGAAAATCAAACCAGTTAAGAGCTGGAATGAAGTTGCTGTTCTTTTGCGCGAGAAAAAGAATGCGCAGTACTACGTCAACGCCTTAGAAGCGCGGGGAATACCCGTTCAGGTTGTTGATCCTGGAGCTTTGGTAAATCTGCCGGAAGTCCGCGAAGTTGTTAGCTATTTGGAAGCTATTTATGATCCAACTGCAAACACCGCGCTAGCAAGAATTCTGCTCAGCCCGCGTTGGCAAATTGGATCGCGTGACCTGGCAATCCTTGGACGACATGCTTCGGAATTAGTACGCATTGATGTCACGCAAGAAATGCCAATTGATGTTCAACTCGATCACATTGTTTCTGCCGTTGATAAGTCTCAGCGGGTAAGTCTTTTGGATGCACTAGAGCTGGTGAGCGAAGACGAGACTTTGCCTTATTCGCCCGAAGCCAGAGTTCGTCTTGTTGAACTGGCCGCGCAACTGCGGATGCTTAGAAAGTTTTGTAACGAGTCGGCAATTGATTTAATCTCTCGAATTATTCGAGTAACTGGAATTGGCATTGAAGCGATGGTAGTCAATTCGCCAGAAGGTTCCACGCACTTTGATCGACTGGCCGCATTGATTGACCTAGCGGGCAACTTCAGAAATCTTGAAGGAGATTCCAGCGTTGGCGCGTTCTTGGAATATCTACGTACTGGACAAAGATTTAATTCACTGGTTGAAGCAGATGTAACGCTAAGTGACAATGCGGTAATTGTGATGTCGATTCACAAATCTAAGGGTTTGGAATTTCCAATTGTGGTTGTCCCAGATCTCACGGTTGGAGTTTTCCCATCAACTCCAAAGGATAGGCACTGGCCAAAGAATGCGTTCCGAATTCCACCGGACTCTCTTGGCGCTCCAATTAATCCGTTACTGCCAGAATTCCCAAGTCCGAGTGGACCTCGTGGCGTTGACTTCAAAGCGTTTAGTAGTGCCGCTGGTGAATTAGCCACAATTGACGAACGTCGCTTGGCTTATGTTGCAATCACCAGAGCGGAACAAAAAGTTATCGCTAGTGGATCTTGGTGGGGACCGACGCAATCAAAACTGCGTGGGCCAAGTCAATTCTTGATCGACTTACATGAAGGAGCAACCACGCCTGATATCTGGACGCAAACTCCAGATCCCGATGCAACTAATCCGTTACTAGCAGACGTTCAATACCTAACTTGGCCAGTACAAATTGAACCTGCAAAGCGAGTGGCCATTCAAGAGGAAGCAGACCTTGTTAAGTCAGCGGCAATCAAGTTGCATGATCAATCAGGTTTGAACGTCGAAGAGTTGGCCTTGGTTGAGTCCTGGCAACAAGACATTGATGCTCTGGTTTTGCAGGCAAGTCAAAATGAATCTGCCGAAAGATTAGTGCGCTTGCCAGCATCGCTATCTGCAAGTCAATTGATCGCCTTAAGCACGGATGAAGAAACTTTCTTAAAGTCCCTGGTTCGACCTATGCCACGCAAACCATCAAGTGCTGCCGACCGCGGAACCACATTCCATAGTTGGGTTGAAACTTTCTACGGCCGGAGAACTTTGATTGACACCGAGATGCTCGTAGGTGCGATGGATGATGAAATCTATTCTGATGAGCAACTTCAAGCGCTCAAGTCAGCATTTGAATCTGGACCATTTGTGGATAGAACTCCAGCTTCTCTCGAAATGCCATTTGCGTTAGTTCTCGGCGGCCGAACGCTGCGTGGTCGAATGGATGCGCTGTTCACAGGAACATTGGATGATCCAACGGCTAGCGATCGCTGGTTGGTAGTTGACTGGAAAACTGGAAAGCCGGGATCGGCTAATGATTTGCAGTTAAGTATCTACCGACAAGCAGCAGCTCTAACTTTGGGTGTAAATCCAGATCAGATTCAAGCAGTTTTCTATTACGTTGCTGATCAAGAAATAACGCCAGCGAAGAACTTGCTATCGCTCGAAGAACTAGCTGAACTTATCTCGTAACTTCGACAACCAGTGCGCAGTGATCGCTTATCGGTAACTGTAAAACTTCAGCCGACGCTTTTGCCCGCTGAATTGTTTCTTCGTTTAATCCTCGGGCGATTACATGATCAAACTGGATACGTGGTTTGAAAGTTGGATAAGTCGGTAACTCTGCCAAGCTGTCCCAACGAGATGCGAACTTTGCAAGTTTTCCTGGCAAGTTGAAGTCCCCAAAAATCAAAACTGGATTTGAACGAAGTGCTAGGTGTTTTGTTAATTGGCGCAATTGCTTGACGTTAAATCCGGGCACAAAACTTAGGTGAGTAGTTGCGACTGTGAAAGTGCCTAATGGAGTTTCCGCATCAGCAATAATGGCAACTCGTGGCTCGTCAGCAACCTTGATCATTCTTGGTCGCGGATTACTTGGCACTAGAAGCGGAAGCGAAATTGGCGCTGCCTTAAATCTCATGACCTCAATGTTGGTAAGTGGGTAGCGCGAAGCTAGGCCAACACCGTAATGCGGTTGGTCCTGGTCAGATTCGGAATGTTGATGCGAGTGGATGTGGGAGTCAGTTGCGCCTTCCCATGATTCACCTGGCGTGCCGGTGATTGCCGGAGCGTAAACCCAGTATGGAAGTCCCATGGCATCGGCGATCGTCTTAGTTTGATGCTCGTAGTTACTTCGCTCTTGCTGCCTGTCAACTTCCTGCAAACCGATTAGATCGGCTGAAATTGAACTTGCAACCTGAGCTAGGTTTGGTGCCTCTTGCGGATCCACCAGAGCAATTCCATGCAGCAAATTCCAGGTCGCAACTCTCATATCTGCAGACTATGCGTAAGAGCGTAAGATCGCTATTTGTGGACTCCTTAATGAACGATTTGCCATTGGCGCGATTCACAGTTGATCGCCTGGCAGAGTTACGTTCAAATCCGCAGTGGTTTGAGCAAGCTTGGGCAGCAGACACAACCAGAGTTTTAGTTCTACATGATCGCAACATTCCGGTAACAGCTGAACTATCGATTGTTTGGGTAAAGCCATGGGCACTCAAGATGTCGCATTCTGCTGCGCAAGAGGTAGCGGTGTTCTTGGGCGCTGATAATGATCACACTTACATCGCAATCATGGAAGACGAAGTTGGCTTAACTGATGTGAACTGGGCCAGCTTGCGAGACGTTGGTGCTGCGCTATCTGCAACGGATGTTGGACTTGCTACTGCAGCGATTGCCCTGGCTGCTTGGCACGAAGGTCATCAGTATTGTCCAAAGTGCGGAGCAAAGACAGACATTGCTATGGCTGGCTGGTCGCGCAAATGTAATGTTCACGATTCTGAGCATTACCCTCGCACTGAACCGGCGATGATCGTAGCCGTTGAAGATCTTGCCGGACGAATCTTGCTGGGACGCCGTCGAGAATGGCCAGAAGGTTGGCTTTCAACTTTGGCAGGATTCGTTGAAGCAGGTGAGTCTTGTGAAGCAGCAGTGATTCGCGAGGTTTACGAAGAATCGGGAATTCATGTGGATCTGCAATCACTCAGGTACATGGGATCGCAACCTTGGCCATTCCCTGCTTCCTTAATGCTGGCTTACCGCGCTGTGGCTACAAGCACTGAAGTTGAAATGCACGACGAGGAAATGACAGAAGTGCAATGGTTTTCTCGGGACGAGTTCACTGTGGCCTGCCAAGCGCAAACTCTCAAACTTCCGAGTCCAGTGTCTATCGCATTTAGACTGATCCAGTCTTGGTACGGTGAAGATATTCCAATCCAGTGGTGTCGAAGTTAGTAAGCCATCAATTACGAGTTCGGAGAAACAATGAGTGAAAAAGTAACCATGTACAGCACTCCATGGTGTGGGTACTGCCAGCGCTTGAAAGCTCAAATGGGTCGTGAAGGTATTGAATACAACGAAGTGGATATTGAACAGGATCCCAGTGCCGCTGACTTTGTCATGAGCGTAAATGGCGGAAATGCTGTCGTTCCTACTCTGGTGTTCCCAGATGGCTCAACACGTACCAATCCCAGCATTGGTGAAGTCAAAACCCTGCTAGGACTGTAAACCTACAGATTCCTGCGACGTCCCTTAAGGGACTGTCGTAGGGGCTTGGCACAATAGGGCAGTGCCCGACATTCTTAAAGCTCTAGACGATCAGCAACGCGCTGCGGCCGAATGTGTTTCGGGGCCAGTAGCGATTTTCGCTGGCGCGGGTACCGGCAAGACGCGAACCATCACACACCGCATCGCTCACGCGGTAGCAAGTGGAGTGCATGATCCGAGCCAAACTTTAGCTGTAACTTTCACAACTAGAGCTGCAGGTGAACTTCGAAATCGTCTAGGGCAACTTGGGGTTTCTGGGGTTCAAGTAAGAACATTCCACAGCGCAGCGTTGCGACAACTTAGATTTTTCTATCCACAATTCTTCAACTCAAGCCTGCCGGACTTGATGCCAAGTAAATTTCGTTTCGTTGCCGATGCTGCAACCCTTTGCCGAGTAGCTAATGACAAGGATTCAATTCGGGATTTAGCTGCCGAAATCGAATGGGCAAAAGTCAACATCCTTTCACCAGATGCTTATCGCGAAAAAGCTGTTGAAGTCCGGCGCGATCTAAGTGGAGATTTAACAATAGAAAAAGTCTCTAAAGTTTTTGAAGCTTACTTAACGCGCCTAGATGAAGCGCACGCCATGGACTTCGAAGACGTACTTCTGTTAACGACAGCAATGATGGAGAACTATCCAGAGATGGCGTCTGCGGTTCGTAAGCAGTATCGACATTTCACAGTTGATGAGTTCCAGGACGTTAGCCCAGTTCAATTTGAATTACTAAACCTTTGGCTGGGCGATCGCGATGACGTTTGTGTTGTTGGCGATCCGGCTCAGACAATCTATTCATTCTCCGGTGCTACTTCAAAGTACTTAATTGATTTCAAATCACACTTCGCTCGCACTCAAGATTTTCAACTTAGCCATTCGTATCGCAGTACGGAACCAATTATTGCGATCGCAAATCAAGTCTTGGCCAAAGATGCAACCAGCCCAGTTCGCCTGGTATCTCAGCGAGGTAAAGGTCCTGCGGTAAACCTGAATGCCTACGCGAATGACGAAGAAGAGGCGCAAAAAATTGGAAAACAGATACTGGATCTGATTGCCAAGGGAAACGCGCCGAGAGATATTGCGGTGTTGTACCGAATCAATAGCCAGTCTGAAATATTTGAAGCAGAGCTAAGCGCATTAGGCGTACCAATTTCGTTGCGTGGTGCTGAGAGATTCTTTGAGCGAGCCGAAGTTAAAAATGCCTTGTTGAATCTGCGGGCAGGATTGCACGTAACTGGAACCAAGGCAATGGCTGAAACGGTTCGAGATATCTTGAGCTCGGTTGGTTGGAAGGCGCAGGCGCCAGACAGTGGGCGAGCAGCTCGCGAAACCTGGGAGTCATTGAACACGATTGTGGACTTAGCTGACGAACTGCAAGCCAAAGATGCAACGGCCCAGCTTCCGGACTTCGTTAAGTCTTTGGACTTACGTAG
>JBIKSW010000017.1:0-8508 GCA_044348415.1 Candidatus Nanopelagicales bacterium | reverse complement strand
TAGCGCCGATACGAATTCTGAAACCAGGATCTCAAGCCACGATTTTGGTGACTTCAAGATTGGATACAATCCGTAAAGATAAGCCTAATCGCTTAATGAAAAGGCGCTAGTTCAGGGCTGGCTTGGACTAAAGGCCAGATTTACTAGGAGAAATCTGCCTTACCTGGGCCATTTTCCACGAACGACTTCATGCCGACCTTTTGGTCATTGGTATCAAACTGGCCGGCAAACAGACCCTGCTCCATAACCAGACCATCGGCAAGAAGCTGTTCACCACCTTTATCGATTCCGCGCTTGGCGGCCTTCAGTGCAGTAACTGGGCCAGTGGAATAAAGGTTTGCTAGCTCCATAGATCTTTTGAGAACATCACTTGAGTCAACAACTTCATTTACTAGGCCAAGCATTAACGCTTCGTCAGCATTGACGCGGCGACCTGTGAAAATCAAATCTTTAGCGCGAGATGGGCCGATCAAACGAGCTAGACGCTGGGTGCCACCTCCACCAGGAATAATTCCAAGCAAAATTTCTGGTTGACCCATAACTGCATTCGATGCTGCGATTCTAAAATCACAGCTGAGTGCAAGTTCAAGGCCACCGCCAAGTGCATACCCTGTGATCGCCGCAATTGTTGGAACTGGAATGTCACCAACTGCGTTGAAGCAAGCCTGGAGTCCTGGAGTTTCTTGTCGGGCGACTTCGCCGTCCCAATCAATCATTTCTTTAATGTCAGCACCAGCAGCAAACGTACGATCGCCACCATAAATAACGACTGCGCGAACTTCATCGGAACCGGAAACTTCTAGCGCAACCGCTTTGATTTCTTCCTGCATTGCCCGGTTTAGGACGTTCATCTTTGGACGCTCTAAATGAATTATTGCAATACGCTCTTGGCGCTCTACTCTGATAAATTCCGACACGTAATTAGCCTATCTGTGGTTGGTTAGCCAACAAAACTTCAAATCAACATTTAGAAAAGTGCGTTAGTTAAAGCAATTCTTGCCTTAACAACTGAATCATCAGTTGGTCCGGCAATTTCAAACAGTTCTAGAACACGTTCTCGGGTTTGATCCCGCTCAGTACCGGCTACATTCTTCAAATGTTCGATTAGTAATGCGAAGCTCTCAGCAAACTCGCCTGTCAAGAATATTGCATCTGCTGCACGTAGCACTGATTCAGTATCTATATTCAAGTTATCAATGTCTGCTGAGAAATCTCGGCCATCAGTTCGCTTCAAAAGATTTACATTAAGCAAACCAATTTTTGCAATTGCATCACCAGGTGTAACGGAAAGTATTTCTTTGTAGGCCGCTGCTGCACTATCCCAGTCACCAGATTCAAGAGCAGCTTCGGCTGCATCGAATCTTGGGTCACTAGGCGGTTCCTTTACTGCGCTTTCTTCGCCAGAATTCGTTGCTTCACTCTGGCCAGTTCCAATGCGACCAGTTATGCCGGCTTTTTCCGCTTCCGCAAGTACGGCTTCTAAAACTTGGCGTACTTGTGATTCCGGCATTGCGCCCTGGAACATCGGAGCAACTTGGCCACCGATCACCACGTAAACAGTTGGAATAGATTGCACTTGGAACGCTGCTGCAATTTGTTGCTCAGCATCAACATCAACTTTGGCAAGAACCCAACGACCGTCGTACTCAATTGCTAGCTTTTCAAGAATTGGCGAAAGTTGTTTACACGGTTCACACCAAGTTGCCCATAAATCAACAACCACAGGAACGGTCATAGATTGCGTAATGACGTCAGCTTCAAAACTTGTGGTGGTCACATCAATGATCAAGTTGCTGGCAACTGGATCTGCTGCTCGTTGAGCTGCTGCCTGCGCAGCCTTTGCTTGCGCTTCACGCGCTGCGGCAACCGCGCCAAGATCAATGGCGCCTTGCAAATTCATGTTTGACTGAGTCACGCCTCTATTGTGACGCATTCAAGAACCTAGGAGTTACTCAAGTCCTGCAAAATCTGTCGGACCGCTAATTCTGTCGAAATCTCACCGCTGGCAACCTGGCTGCTCAGTGCATTAAGTGTTCCGGCGTTTAAATCCAGACGTTCATTGATTGCATTTAATACAGCTCGGCGAAGATTCAGTCTGGCTCGTTCAATTGAACGCGCTGCGCGATCACCTGATGCCAAGGCCCAGTCATGATGCTTTGTGATTGCTGTAACTAGATCGCCTAAGCCTTGTCCAGTGGTTGCAACTGTTGTGACAATCTCAGGAGTCCAGGAAGTTTTACTCTGGGAACCCAGACCAATCATTGAACGCAACTCGCGAACAACGCCTTCGGCACCATCACGATCTGCTTTGTTAACTACATAGATATCAGCGATTTCTAGAATTCCAGCTTTTGCTGCTTGAACGCCATCGCCAGCACCAGGTGCCAGTACTAAAACCACAGTGTCAACAGCATTTACAACATCAACTTCAGACTGACCAACACCGACAGTTTCGACGATGATCACATCAAACCCAACAGCGCCGAGTACTTTGGCTGCAGATTGTGTCGCACTTGATAAACCACCAAGTTGGCCCCGAGAAGACATAGACCTAATGAACACGCCTTCATCTAGCGCATGTTCCTGCATTCGAATTCGATCGCCAAGCAGGGCACCGCCAGTAACTGGAGACGACGGATCAACGGCAAGCACGGCTACCCGCAAACTTTGTTTGCGGTATTCAGCAATCAATGCACCAGTGGTTGTGGACTTACCAACTCCTGGCGGTCCAGTTACGCCAATAAGTAAAGCGGAGTTGGAATCAGCTAGATCGCTTAGCAGTTCTGTTACTTCCGGCGTGCCATCTTCAATGACGCTCAATGCCTTACCTAAGGCACGCACGTCACCTGCGACGGCTGCTTCAAGTAAAGAGTGCATTGCTAAATACCTTAAGGAACTCTAATGATCAGTGCGTCACCTTGACCGCCACCGCCACAAAGTGCAGCAGCGCCAGTACCACCGCCGCGACGCTTTAATTCATTAGCCAAGTGAAGCACGATTCGAGCGCCAGACATTCCGATTGGATGACCTAATGCAATTGCGCCACCATTTACGTTGACCTTGGAATCATCAATACCAAGTTGGTCCATGCTGACAAGTGCAACTGAAGCAAACGCTTCATTCATCTCGTAAAGATCTAAACCAGCTGGATCAAGTCCTGCTTTTTCAGCAGCCTTTTTGATTGCACGTGCAGGCTGAGCGACTAGTGACGCGTCCGGTCCTGCCACCATGCCATGCGCCAGAATTTCTGCCAGCACTGTTAAGCCAAGTTCGGCAGCTTTCTTTTCACTCATCACAATTACCGCAGCAGCGCCATCACTAATTTGTGATGCGGATCCGGCAGTAATTGTGCCGTTTGGATCAAACGCTGGACGCAATTTTGAAAGTGATTCGGCAGTTGTTTCAGTCCGCACGCCTTCATCCGCGGCAAACATGATTGGGTCGCCTTTTCGTTGCGGGATTGCTACGGGAACAATTTCGTCAGCGAACAATCCTGCAGCATGAGCGGCTGCCGCTCTTTGATGTGACTTTGCAGAAAAATCATCCTGACGTTCGCGGGAAATCTTTTCAACAGCTGTGTACTTATCTGTTGCTTCGCCCATACCAAGTTGATCGATTGCACAGAAAAGTCCATCGAAAGCCATAGTGTCTTTGAGGGTCCAGTCGCCATACTTCATGCCTTCGCGACTTCCAACTAAAACATGTGGTGCATTTGTCATGCTTTCCATGCCGCCGGCAACAACTACATCGGCTTCGCCTGAACGAATTAGCTGATCAGCCATTGCGATGGCGTTGATTCCAGAAAGGCAAACTTTGTTGATGCTGATGGCTGGAACATCTAGTCCGATTCCCGCCTTGATTGCAGCTTGTCGAGCCGGCATCTGGCCAGCGCCAGCCTGTAATACATGTCCCATGATTACGTAATCAACATCAGATGCTGATACACCCGACTTATCCAAAGCGCCACGAATCGCAGTGGCACCAAGTTCAACAGCGGATACATCTTTTAGAGAGCCGAGCAGTCGACCGATACCGGTACGAGCTCCACCAACAATGACGGACATTAAAGGCCTTTCAGGTCTGGAAAGTGCGGAAAATTGCGCGTGATGAGCAAAATCCCTTACTGTCACCTTAGCGATGTTCTTGCCAACAACAGGAATCCGCCCAATGAATGCGAGGATTCTGATGGTCAACTTAAGCGCCGCACTTGGCGGAACATTGCTTGGTATCGATCATGTCGGGCTTGCCGTTAGAGATTTAGATGAGGCAATCGAGCGTTGGTCTAAGACTTTTGGTCTTGAAGTTTCCCATCGCGAAATCAATGAATCACAGGCAATTGAAGAAGCCATGTTGGATTTAGCAGATGGCACTCGCCTGCAGCTTCTTGCGCCACTAAACGCGGAATCAACAATCGCTAAGTTTTTGGATCGTAGCGGTGAAGGCATGCAGCAACTTGCGTTTCGCGTTACTGACATTGAAGAAGCTATGGCAAATGTACTAAAGGCCGGTATGCGATTGATTTATCCCGAATCTCGTATCGGTACCGCAGGATCTTTGATTAACTTTGTGCACCCAAAAGATGTTGGCGGAGTTCTTATCGAACTTGTTCAGCCGGTTGAGCACTAACTCAAATTATTCCGACTTATTTAACAAGTCGTTCCAACGCGACATCTCGCCATCCCAAGTCCAAGTTAGCTCAGGCATGTCTGGTCTGATCCGCTGCAATGCTTGATTCCAAGCAATCCGCACAAACTTTTCACCAACCCAAAGGTGGCGACATTCCGGAATGGCAATTACTTCACATTGCGGAACGATAGAAAACTTTTCTATTGCTTCAGGTGGCTTCAGGTAATCATCAAGTTCTGGAACTAATGCAGTAACTGGACGACCAGAATCTGCCCAAGACTTTAAGTGCTCTTCAGTACTCCACATCAATGGCGGACTAAACAAAACGGCGCCCTGCACTGGGTCTACATTTCCATGCATCAAAGTGACGTCAGTTCCAAATGACCAACCAACTAGCCAAATATTTTCTAGGCCACGATTTTGTGCGAACTGCAATGCTGCCTTAAAGTCCAATCCTTCGAGAACACCTTGGTCGTATTCGCCTTCACTGGTACCTGCAGCACTAGTAGTTCCCCGAGTGTTCCAGCGCAGGATTGCAACATCAGCTAACGCAGGTAGTCGCCAAGCTGCTTTTTTGAACAAGTGGCTGTCCATCATTCCGCCACCAGTTGGATTTGGGTGCAAGAGTAAAATTGTTGCTTTTGGTTTACCCGAAACTGGAAGTGCTAACTCCCCTACTAACCGCAAGTTATCTTCGGTTACCAAAGTTATTGATTCGCGTTGAGCTGGTAAAACGCTATTGGAAACAATTTCAGCCATTAGAACTTCCTCGGCGTTCTACGTTTCCAACAGGCGGTATGCCAATGTCGTCTTTCATCAGCTGAGTAATCCATATTCCAGGCAACGATGTGTGCAGTGCCAGGTTGAATATCACCTTGGCAGCCAGGGCAGCGATAAACCTTTACTGAAGTTTCTCCAGTTAAAGAGGTGACTTGCCATTCGCCATCGGCATGATTTTCGGTGCGACCAAAACTGCCAAGTTTGAGCTCAGGTGGCTCTTGATTTGGCTCTCTTCGGTTTCGGCGCCCCATGATCTAATTCTAAGTTGAATTCAGAATTAGCTAGAGCGGCAATGGTTGGTAAGCAGAGATTCCAGTTCGCTGCGCCAATTCTGCTTGCGCAACTCTGACATTTTCGATGCCCATGCTTTCGATAACTTCAAACGGACCCTTAGGCAGACCGCAGCCTAGTTTCATTCCAGAATCAATGTCTGCCTTGGATGCGTATCCAGTTGCTTCCATTGCAATGCAATCGCCAAGATATGCAATCAGCAAGTCATTGTGAACCTGGTTCTTTACGTTTTCATTTGAATCAGTTGGGGCATCTAGTTTCTCGGAGTAGTCATAGAAGCCAGCTCCAGATTTGCGACCTTTATGTCCAGCGGCAACTAGGTTGACCATTCCTGCTGCCGGTTCATCAATTTCTAATTTGGTATCAGCGTGAATAGTTTTCAAGATCTCAACGCAGGTGTCTATGCCAATCAAATCAAGGAGTTCGCACGGTCCCATTGGGTAGCCCGAAAGCTCGCGCATTGCTGCATCCATCTGTTCTTTGGAAGCCTGGCCAGCGTCAAGAACTTGCACTGCATGATTCAGATAGCGAAGCAAAAGTTTGTTTACGATGAATCCTGGTTGATCTGAAATCTGAGCTAGATGTTTTCCAAGTGAGTTTCCAAGTTCAACAATTTGCGCGACTACCTGTTGGTCTGAATGCGCAGTTGAAATCACTTCAACAAATTTCTGGACCGGTGCTGGATTAAAGAAATGCATGCCAATCACTTGGGCTGGACGTGACGTTGCATTTGCTATATCTGTGACTGACAAGCTCGAAGTATTTGTAGCCAAGATTCCAGATGACTTAACTGCGGCATCTAACTTAGAAAAGATTTCAATTTTCAATGGAAGTATCTCGGGAGCTGCTTCAATTACTAGATCGCAGTTTGCAAGCAGTTCGAATGGTTCGCCGAATGAAACTCTTGCAGTTATCTGGTCACTTTCTGCTTGGCTCAATTTGCCTTTTGCAACTGCCCTGGAAAGTGATTTCGACAGGTTAGATTTGCCTGCCTCAACAGCTGGCGCCGACTCTGCGACTCCAACGACTTGATAACCGGCACGAGCGAAAACTTCGACAATGCCAGCTCCCATGATTCCAAGACCAACAACACCAATTTGCGAAAAGCTCATGTGGCTAGTCTGGCAGACGTTGATTGCCCCCGATAATTGGCCGGACTTACTCTGCAGTTTTTAGCGGATTACGACAGACTTGAGTCGTGCCAGCATGGAGTTCATATTCATACTTCTTTGGTCCCCTTGTGGCATTTTCCGGATTGGGAATCATGATCCTGATTCTGCGTTGGGCATTTGCTCGTGGTGGATCAGTTGTTGAACGCCCAGCAAAGTCCGGAAATCCAGATGAGTACGGAATGCTAGAGCCAATCGCATCGCCAAGTAACTACATCGAAGGTGAAGTTCTAAGACGGTCATTAGTTGATGCCGGGATCAGAGCAAGTTTGGCGCAAACTAACGATGGGCCTCGAATCATGGTCTGGCCTAAAGATGTTGAAGCTGCAAAAAAGATTCTTAAGAGAGCTGCGGGCTAGCTTCGCGCACAATGTTGGCGCCAAGTGCGCTCAATTGCTTTTCAAAATCTACATATCCGCGATCCACATGTTCAACGGCATGAATTGTCGTTTCACCATCGGCAACTAGTCCAGCCAAAATCAATCCGGCTCCTGCTCGAATGTCAGTAGCTTCAACTGGTGCCCCAGACAAATGTGAGCGGCCTCTAATCAGCGCATGATGTCCATCAGTTCTAACTTCAGCACCCAATCGAGAAAGTTCCTGAACAAATCTAAAACGCGCTTCAAACAAATTTTCGGTAACCATTGCAGATCCCTCGGCGATGGAGTTAAGAGCGATGAATTGCGGTTGTAAGTCGGTTGGGAATCCTGGATACGGAAGCGTAACTACATCGATCGCTGTTGGACGCTTATTCATTTGAATTCGGAATCCGTCAGAAGTTATCTCAACTTCAGCGCCAGAAGTTACAAGTTTCTCAAGCGCAATCGAAAGGTGTTCGCTGTTGGCATTGCGAACTGTGATGTCGCCTCCAGTTATTGCCGCAGCAACTGCCCAGGTTCCTGCAACGATGCGATCAGAAACAGTTGTGTGTTCAACTGCTCGTAGTGACGAGACACCCGTAATCGTTAGTAGTGATGTGCTGACGCCATCAATCTGAGCGCCCATTGCAATTAACATGTTGCAGATATCGACAATCTCAGGTTCGCGTGCCGCGTTATCAATCACAGTCACACCATTTGCCGTAACTGCAGCCATCAATAAAGTTTCAGTTGCACCAACACTTGGGAAATCTAAATAGACATGTGTTCCCACAAGTCCGCCATCAGGGGCATGGACAACGAGGTAACCGTGTTCATTGGTAACTGTTGCTCCCATACGTTCTAAACCTGCAGTATGCATATCAAGGCCACGCGATCCAATGGCATCACCACCAGGCAAAGCAACGTCGGCAGCACCGGTTCTGGCAACAAGTGGTCCTAGAACCGCAATTGAGGCGCGCATACGTCGCACTAAGTCATAGTCTGCGCGATGCTCGATTGATTCAGGAACATCTATTTCGACAGTCTCGGTATCTGCGCTGTAGTTAACTGTGCAACCCAGCCGGCGCAGTAGTTCCGCCATGATCGTTACATCAAGAATGTTTGGAACTGCATGAATGATTGTTTTTCCAGGAGCTAGCAAAGCAACAGCCATGAGTTTCAAGCTGCTGTTTTTGGCGCCAGTTACGTGCACCTCGCCTACTAGGCGGGTGCCCCCTTGAATCCGAAAAACATCCACGATTAAGCAGAATAACGTGCTTTTA
>JBIKSW010000016.1:0-8518 GCA_044348415.1 Candidatus Nanopelagicales bacterium | reverse complement strand
CACTGGTCATTACTCGGCCAGAAATCTCCAAACCTGGAATTGATCGGGCGAACGAACCGGTTGCCAAAACAATATTCTTGCCTTCGTAGCGCTGACCATTTACTTCAACAGCATTTGGTGCAACTAGTTTTCCAGAACCTTCGACATAAGTAATGTCGCGACTCTTAACTAAACCTTGTAAACCTTTGTAAAGCCGACCGATAACGCCATCTTTGTATTCATTGACCTTTGTCATGTCAATGCCATTAAACGTGCTGTGAACTCCGATGTGCTCACCTTCGCGAGCTGTGTCAGCAACTTCAGCTGCGTGGAGCAATGCCTTGGTAGGAATGCAACCGCGGTGCAAGCAGGTGCCGCCTAGTTTGTCTTGCTCGATTAGAACAACTGAAAGACCCAGCTGTGATGCCCGTAACGCGCAAGCATATCCGCCGCTTCCGCCACCCAAGATTACGATGTCGTGCATCAATCCTCCGCAAATAACCTAAGTGCGCTGCCGCGCTACCTTAAGTCTTTCACGCGGAGTAAAACCAAGTCAGTCCGGGTCTAAAAGAGTGGCCTAGATCTCAGCAGTTCCGTCCATGACATCCTCGGCAAATGCCACCATGGTCCGAATTCCAAAGCCGACTCCACCCTTATGGGTGTAACCCCATGGGCTGCCCGGGTTAAATGCTGGGCCTGCGATATCAAGGTGAGCCCAAGGAAGTCCTTCGGCAATGAAGTCCTTCAGGAACCAGCCAGCCGAAAGCATGCCACCTTCGCGAGATCCAACATTTGCAATGTCCGCAACCAGTGAATCCAGCTCTGGACGAAGTTCTTCAGGAAGTGGCATTGGCCAGAATTCTTCACCAGCACGATCCGCCGCAGCCTTAACTGCATCGCGAACCTCAGCATCTCCCATAACACCAGCAGTGCGGTGTCCAAGTGCAACTACCGCTGCACCGGTCAAAGTGGCAATGTCAATAACAACATCTGGATTGTCTTCTGCAGCTCGCACTAAAGCATCCGACATAACCAGACGACCTTCAGCATCGGTGTTTAGCACTTCAATAGTGCGACCACCGTAAGTTGTGATTACATCGCCAGGACGTTGCGCGCCGCCACCAGGCATATTTTCGGCGCAGGCCGCATATGCAGTTACTGAAACATTTAGCTCGAGATCTGCGATGGCACGAATTGTAGAAACAACTGCTGCGGCACCCGACATGTCATCTTTCATGTGATGCATATTTGCTGGTGGCTTCAGTGAGATGCCGCCAGTATCAAAAGTGATTCCTTTGCCAACTAATGCAACGTGTTTAGTTGCGCCCTTGGGACGGTACTCCATGCGAATCAAGCGCGGTGAGCGAGTGGATCCTTGACCCACTCCTAAAATTCCACCGTAACCACCAGCAGCAAGAGCTTTCTCGTCAAGAATTTCAACTTTAACCTTTGTGCCAGCCAAAAATGCCTTGGCTTCGCGAGCCAAATCCGCTGGTGCTAAATGTAAAGGTGAAGCATTAATTAAATTGCGAGCAAAGTTAATACCTTCGGAAAGCACTTGAGCGCGATGAAGTGCATCACGGTATTCACTCGTGCGAGTTTTTGCGGTGAACAAAGCAATTGAAGCAACTGGTGCTTTGGCCTTCTTAAGTGTGGCTGAGCGATGTTCGGTAAATGCATACGATCCAAATGCAGCACCCTCAAGTAATGCTCCGGCATCCAGTGGTCCTTCAACTGTTATCGCAATGGCAACTTTCTTAAATCCGCCAAGACTTCGCACTGCGCTACCTGCGGCACGACGAAGCCGTTCATGTGAAATCTCATCCTTCGTGCTGCCAAGACCTACACCAACAATTACTTCAGCATCAGCCAGAGCTCCAGCCGGGATTCGAGTAACTTCATCTTTTGCACCCGTGGCACCAACCTCTTTGAATGCCGCAGCAATTTTGGTTGCAGCAGCCTTAGGAATCGAATCGGATATAACCGCCAATTGGCCATCACTTGATAAACCAACGACCACGGCATTTACATAAGACGTAAGCGGGTTTCCGGTTTTGTAGCTAAGTGATGGGACTGTTGGGGTGACGGTGATGGTCATAAAGTTCTCCGATTGAGCTAGGTAGTTTCTCTTGGTCTCGGTGGTGCATAACAAACGGTACTAGTACGGTTTGAGTATGTCTTTAGTTCCCTTACATGAAACGCATCTGTCCCTTGGCGCCAAGATGGGACCATTTGGCGGCTGGGATATGCCGATTGAATACACCGCAGGCACTGTGGCTGAACATACTGCAGTTCGCACTGCAGTTGGTATTTTCGATGTTTCGCACATGGGTAAAGTCCGAATTTTGGGCGCTGGTGCGTATGCGTTTGCAAATAGCGTTTTCACAAATGACATTGATCGGATTAAGCCAGGTCAAGCCCAGTATTCGATGCTGTGCAATGACGCCGGTGGCGTTATCGATGACTTGATCGTCTATTTAGTTAGCGATGAAGAAGTTCGATTTATTCCAAATGCTGGTAATGCCAGCACGGTAGTTGCGCATCTTGAAAAGCTCGCGCCAGCTGGAATAGTTATTGAGAACAATCATCTAAGCCAAGGGATCATTGCAGTTCAAGGTCCAAACGCCAGCAGAGTGGTAGGTGCTCTTGGGCTACCAACTGATCACGACTACATGGCATTTGCTGATGCAAAATGGAATGACTTTGCCGTAAGTATTTGCCGTACTGGCTATACCGGGGAGCCAGGCTACGAACTTGTAATTGAGAATGCCGGCTTAGTTGCAATCTGGAATGCACTGCTTGCAGCTGGTGCAGAATTAGGAATTTTGCCATGTGGTCTAGGTGCGCGTGACACTTTGCGCACTGAGATGGGTTATGTTCTGCATGGCCAAGACATCAGTCCAGACATCAGCCCTGTTCAAGCAAGAACTGGTTGGGCAGTTGGTTGGAACAAGGAGGCTTTTGGCGGTAAGGCTGCATTGACTGCAGAAAAAGCTGCTGGAGCCAAACGAGTTGCTTGGGGATTGCTTGCAACCGGTCGTGGAATTCCGCGAAGTCACATGCAAGTAAAGAATGCTTCCGGGGATGTCGTCGGTGAAACCACTAGTGGCACGTTCTCGCCAACTTTGCAAAAAGGTATAGCTTTGGCGCTTCTGTCGCCGGAGGTTTCACTTGGGGACAATTTGGTGATTGATGTTCGCGGTAGAGATTTAGAAGTTGTAGTAACTAAGCCACCATTTGTGGATTCAACAACTAAGTAACTACTTGTTGCGTTCAGGAATAACTACTGGCCCTGATTCGTGAGTGATAACTGTAACTTTGGCTCCGTAATGCTTAGAAATGTTTTCTGGTGTCAGAACTTCTTCTGCAGAGCCTGACACAACAACATTTCCTTCGGCCAAAAGCATCAAGCGATCTGGATACAAACCAGAAACCGTGAGGTCATGCATTGTGGAAATGACTGCAATCTTCTTTTCGTTACGCAGTCGATCAATAAGTTCTAAAACTTCTTGCTGGTAACCAACATCAAGTGCCGTTGTTGGCTCATCGAGCAGAATAATTGGACTTGCCTGAGTCAGAGCTCGTGCGATTGCCACGCGCTGCCGCTCTCCGCCAGACAGTGTTGCAACATCACGATCAATGAATTTATCTAAATCCAATTCGGAGATCACAAAGTGGGCAATTTCTAAATCTTTAGGGGATTCGGTGGCCAGCATCTTCAAGTGTGCGGTTCTGCCTAGTAGTACGTAGTCAAAAACTCTCATCCCAGCTGGCATGACAGGTTCTTGCGCAACATAAGCAATCCAACAAGCGCGATCACGTTCGGAAAGTGATCGCACGTTCGATCCATCAATCAAGATTTCGCCAGTAGAGGGAATGATTCCGGCCAGTGATTTCAGCAATGATGACTTACCTGCGCCATTAGGCCCGATGATGCACACCCACTGGCCAACACTTACTTCAAGCTCAATGTTGTTCACAATCGTTTTTTTATCAAGTTCAACTCGCAAGTCGCGGACACTTAGCTTTGTCATGTCACAGATCCGTTCTTACTTGACCCAAGTACAAATAGAAAGAATGGTGCGCCCAGTAAAGCAGTAACTACGCCAATCGATATTTCCTGGGGTGCCAAGATCGTGCGGGCCAAGATGTCCGCTAGAACTAAAAAGATTCCGCCATAGATTATGGATAGCGGCAACAAGATGCGATATGAGTTACCAACAATTAGACGAAGTATGTGAGGAACAATGATTCCGACAAATCCAATTAATCCAGTTACTGCTACCGCAGCCGCAGTTCCAAGTGAGGCAGCAATAATGATTGCGCCTCTGGCTCTGGCAACCGGCAACCCCATTGTCAATGCTTCTTCATCACCAACTGCAAATACATCGAGTACACGTCGGTATCGAAGCAGAATAATGATGCAGACCAAAATGTAAGGCGTAATGATTGCTAAGTCATTCCAGCCTGAAGTGGAAAGTCGACCAAGAACCCAGGCATAGATTTCTCGAATTTTGTCAGTGTTTTGCTGCTGCAACAGAGTTTGAATCGCAGTCAAAAGACTTGCCACCGCAACACCAGCAAGAATCAATGCCGTGGAAGACCTGCCTGCAATAGCAGACCTACCAAGTGAATAGGTAAGCAATACTGCGCCCATAGCTCCGGCAAATGCTGCCAAAGGCAAGAGAAATCTTGAACCCCCTGAGCCATTAAAGATTGCAATGGTTGCACCTAATCCAGCACCAGCAGATACTCCTAAAAGATAAGGATCTGCAAGGGGATTGCGAAACGTTCCTTGATACGCACATCCTGCGCTAGCCAGCATTGCTCCAACTACAAAAGCTAGTAGCACGCGAGGTAGCCGTAGCTGCCAAATAATTGTTGATTCCGAACCCGTGCTGGTTGATGTAGTTCCGAAAATGTTGCTTGAGATTTCTGACCAAATCGTCAATGGTGCCAGCGATACTGCGCCAATTGAAACGCCGAGTGTCAAAGTAAACAGAACAGCGACAGCACTAATGATCCACGCAAAAGGTGAAATCCGTCGAGCTGTCGCTGTTCTCATTTTGATTTGCTTACTTGGCTGTCACAGTTAGAACGCCGTCAACGATTGCCTTTACAAAGTCAACCGTGCGGGGTCCCCAGCGGGAGGCGACATCGTCATCAAGTTCAACAACACTGTTTGAAGCAATCGCGGACAATCCTTCAAAGCCTGGTCGTTGCGCCAAAGTTTCTGCAGTCTGCCCACAGCACTTAGTGTCCGCAAGGAACACAATTGCTGGATCAGCATCGACAATGAACTCAGGAGATAGCTGTGGGTAGCCACTAGCAGCATCAGCTGCAGTATCGGCAATGTTTGTTAGACCAGCAAGTGCATAGATAGAACCAATGAACGTTGCAGATGTAACTGTGTAAAGCGTGTTATCCAGCTCATGGAAGTAAGTCAGACCTGCTGCTTCCGCAGGGATTTGCGCAATAGCGGCATCAATCTCAGACTTCATTTGCGCAGTTAGTTCATCAGCTTTTGCTGACTGCCCGGTGGCAGTTCCGAGTTCAGCAATCTGCAGATAGGTGTCATCTAAAGTAGCGGCTGCATACTGAACAAGAACTGGAATACCGGCTGTAGTGAGTGCAGCAACAATGCCATCAACGTCAAAACTAACTACAACTAGATCTGGAGAAAGCGCGACGATTGATTCCAAGTTAGGTGTGAAACCTGAGAGATCCGAAATCGGTGCTTCAGCTGGGAAGTTGGACTGGTCATCTACTGCGATAACTTGATCGCCAGCTTCGATAGCAAACAATATTTCAGTTGCAGTAGGGGACAACGAGATGATCGCATCTGGTTGCTCCGGGATTACAACAGAAGTTCCGTTGTTTTCAATAGTTACCGGAAAGCTAGCGGCTGCTGCAGTTGGCGCAGCGCTTTCAACCGATGATGAACTTGATTGGCCACAAGCAGTTAGAAATAGTGCACTAACTGCTACGACCACATGGATTTTCTTAAACATATATCTCCTTGTGTGGTCGAAGAAATATCCGACTCAGCACACACAAGGTGTGATTCGGCGAACTCTTCCTCGAGAGTTTTTACGACAACCACATTCCCAGGCGACCTGACTTGTGACTTTTCAATCACTTCACAGTTGCGGGACAGCGCCGGAATTTCACCGAACTTCGCTGGTAACGCGGTAACAGGAGGTTAGCACAGAGCAAACTTGATATAGCAAGCCCGTGCGAAAAACAAACTAAATATTTACTCAGCTGGCTTTAGGGACATTGGACCATAAACTTCACGGTCTTCGTCATAAAGTGTGACTGCTTCGACTCCACCTGCAAGTAGTTCTTCCCAGGTCTGGCCAATGAAGGCCTCGGCATCAGCTTGTGTCGGGAATGGTGTAACTACTGCTTCTGCAGGTAGTGAAGGAGACGGCGATCCATCTTCGTTTTGGTAAATCCAAGTCCAAGCCATTGCTAACTCACTTTCATGGTCAATTGCGTTGCTACTACTTTTTCTTAACTTTGGGTGTAACTGGTTGACCGCCAGCCTTGATTCGTGGCGGTGGAATTCTAAAGCGACGAAGTTGAAGTGCCCGCAGGACACCGTAAGAAACTGCGCCCTTGCGGTCAGATTTGTCTGGATAATCTTTTCGCAGTGAGCGACCTAACAAGATACCGACCAAAATTGTGTCGAGAACAACAAGCAAGAGAACGCTGGTCCATACATAAACAACAGTTGCCTGAACGGTTGGGTTATTGATGAGCCCCATTAGTAAAACCACAAACGCAAATGGCACGAAGAATTCGCCTACTGTGCGGCGACGATCTATGTAATCGCGAACTTGAGCTTTTACAGGCCCGGCATCACGACGCGGGAAGTACGCAGGATCGCCGGCCATCAAGCCAGCCCGAGATTTAGCGCGAGCTTCACGATCTCGTTCCCGAGCTGCACGACGGGCTGCTTTCGGGTCCTTTGGCACAGATATTCCTTGCTTGCGAGCAGATTCTGCTTCTTTTCGCTTGGGCGTTGGTCGGCCTTTACCTGATTCGCTGTTAGCAATTTCGCCTGTGGTCTCGTCGTTACTCATACCAGTAATGCTAACTTACAAAGATGCGCGTTTTAGTAAGCCCAGACTGTTTCACGGGCACGTTAACTTCAGTTGAGGCAGCAAACGCTATTCGAGACGGATGGTTGCAGTTGCACCCCGAGGACGACGTGGTTATTGCACCCTTATCTGATGGTGGTCCAGGTTTTGTAGGTGGCCTTCACGCAGTTTTAGGCGGCGAACTAATCACTGTCATCGTTACCGGACCGCTTGGCGAAAAAACACCGGCCGAGTTTTTGCTTCGGGGCAATGAAGCTTGGATTGAGTCTGCCCAAGCCTGCGGATTGCATTTAGTCGCAAAAGACAAGCGTGATCCTAAAATCACTTCAACTTTTGGCGTTGGCGAATTAATTGCGGAAGCAATTTCCCGCGGCGCAAAAACGATCACAGTTGGTTTGGGTGGAAGCGGCACCAATGACGCGGGCGCCGGAATGCTTGCCGCTTTGGGTGCCGCTTCAGATGGGGCACTCAATTCCGGTGGCGCAGCACTCAAGAATTTATCGAGCGTTGATTTAGGCCCTGCTCTTGAAAAAGTTGCAGGCATTGAATTGATAGCAGCAAGCGATGTTGATAATCCATTGCTAGGACTTCGGGGTGCTACCGCAGTTTTTGGTCCGCAAAAGGGTGCAGATGATTTTGCTGTTATGGAAATTGAAGGCGCCCTCGAAAACTTTGCAACACTTTGTGGTCGGAGAAGTGATGGCAAGGATCCGGCGGTAGCACTCGGAGCAGGCGCAGCCGGTGGACTTGGCTACGGATTGCTTTTGCTGGGCGCAAATCGAGTTGCGGGGATCGAAACAGTTCTAGAAATTGTGAAGTTAGATGACGAGATAACTAAGTCAGACCTTGTTATCACTGGTGAAGGCTGCCTTGATGATCAAAGCCTGCATGGCAAGGTAATTGCAGGTGTGGCTAGTCATGCAGCCGCGCTTGGAAAACCTTGTGTGGCACTAGCTGGGGAAGTCAGACTTGGTAAACGCGAGTGTGCAACTGCGGGGATTGATTCGGCTTACTCAATGAGTGAATTTGCTGGCAAAGATAGGTCAATGGCTTCGCCCGCAGAAGTATTGGCAGAGGTTTCTGCTCGGATGTCCCAGACCTGGGGACGTAGGTAGGCCTAGTCGCCATTACTGGCGCAAATATCGCTATTTCATCAAGAGTGACGTACCCTAGAGATAGCAACGGTGACACCGAGCGTTGAGTATGTCTTAGTGAGAAGTTAAGACAACGAAGGAGAATCATGACAACTGAAACTGCACAAGAAAACAGTGTCGTAATAACTGAAACTGCCGCCGTAAAGGTACGCACATTGCTTGACCAAGAAGGTCGCGATGACTTGAACCTGCGTATTGCAGTTCAGCCTGGTGGTTGCTCTGGCCTTCGTTACCAACTGTTCTTTGATGATCGCAGTCTTGATGGAGATGTTCGTCAGG
>JBIKSW010000015.1:0-8576 GCA_044348415.1 Candidatus Nanopelagicales bacterium | reverse complement strand
TTGGCGTTGTTGTGGATCGAATGAGCGTTCCTTATCTAGGTGGAGCGGTAATTGACTTCGTCGACACAATTGAGAAGCAAGGCTTCACAATTGATAATCCAAACGCTGGCGGATCCTGTGCTTGCGGGGATTCCTTCAGCTAGATCTAAAAATAGATTTCACTAAAAACCACCCTTACCTAGGTAGGGGTGGTTTTTTTTGTTAGGCTCTCCGATTGTGCGCATAGCGATAACTGGATCAGTTGCAACTGACCACCTAATGACTTTTCCGGGCTTGTTTAATGACTCGCTAATGGCAGACCAACTACACAATGTGTCGCTGTCATTTTTGGTTGATGACTTGCAAATTCGCCGAGGTGGGGTAGCCGCGAACATTGGCTTTGGAATGGGCGTGCTTGGCGAAAAGCCGATTCTGGTGGCAGCCGTTGGTTCAGATTTCGCTGAGTATCAAGCCTGGCTCGAAAAGCATGGTGTGGACTGCGACCACGTCCATATTTCCAAGACCGCTCACACCGCCAGATTTATGTGCACTACCGATCAAGAGCAAAACCAGATCGCGTCGTTTTATCCGGGTGCCATGAGCGAATCAATTGAACTTGATTTAGCAAAGATCTCCGAGAAAGTTGGCGGTGTTGATCTTGTCCTTATTGGTGCAGACGATCCTGAAGCTATGCGCAAACACACGGTTGCCTGCAAGGCGTTAGGAATTCCTTTTGTTGCTGACCCATCTCAGCAACTACCGCGGCTAGATAGCGAACAAACAATTGACGTTGTAGATGGCGCAAAGTATCTGTTTAACAATGAATACGAAGCCACATTGATTGAACAGCGAACTGGCTGGTCAGCTGATGAAGTTTTAGAACACGTTGGTGTCCGAGTTACCACTATGGGAAGCAAAGGCGCTCGGATTACTTCAAAAGATGGTCTTGACATCTCAGTTCCAGTTGCGCAAGAGAAATCGATTAAAGACCCAACTGGTGTGGGCGATGCGTTTCGAGCTGGCTTCTTAACCGGTCTTGGTTGGGGTTTGTCACCACAAAGATGTGCCGAAGTTGGATCTCTCTTGGCTACATACGTCATTGAAACCATTGGTACCCAGGAATATCTTCTAGATAAGTCAGAGTTCATTGCCCGGCTTGATGAAGCTTATGGAAGTGAATGTGCACAAGATGTGGCAAGTCATCTAGGTAAGTAGTTTTAATGCACAGCAATCGGGTTAATGACTTTCCTGACCCGACGCTGGCACCCGCTGACACAGATCTAATCGCAATCAGTGCTTTTGATTCGACAGGATTTCAACTTGAACTAAATCCCGATATTGTTTGGCCAAAACTTACAACGTTCGGCTCGAATTGGAATTCAGAAACTCTGCTCGCTGCTTACTCTGCCGGTTTATTTCCAATGCCGTATGAGATTGATGGGCAAGAGTCAGCAATTGGCTGGTGGTCTCCGCATTCACGCGCCATATTTCATCCTGGAGAAATTCATGTATCAAGATCACTGCGGGCTGCACGTAAGAAATTTAAAGTAACTGTTGATCGCGACTTTGAATCTGTGATTCGAGCTTGCGGCAACCCAGATCGCGAGAGCGGCTGGATAAATGACCAGGTAATTTCTGCTTTCACATCCCTACATGAAATGGGTATGGCGCATTCCATCGAAGTTTGGGATAAAGACGACCGTCTTGTGGGAGGGCTTTATGGACTTGAACTTGGTGGAATTTTTGCCGGGGAGTCGATGTTTCACATCGCCAAAAATGCTTCGAAAGTCGCCTTAGTTCACCTCGGTGAAATCTTGAATGACGGCAAGGGAAGGCTAATCGATACTCAATGGATGACCAGTCACCTGGAATCCATGGGCGCAAAACCCATTGAAAGAGAGGAATATTGTGGAATTCTGCCCAAATTACTCGCTATTCCGCCAGCAATTTCGACTATTCCAGGTGGGTCAAAATCAGGCTGATTCCAGGCAAGTGATCGCAGTTCGATAAGCCCTCACAGAGGCTTGAAAACCTGCTTTGTTCGGCAATGTGATTTTGGTCCCTTGATCGATCCCAGACCTCATTATTTCCAATGCGTGGGGTAGTGTTTGAAGCAAGAAAACCTTGTATTGGCGCGACTTAAGTGCCATTGCTAGATCAGAACTGAAGGGCCATTCACTCGTGAAAATCACAGCTCGCCGAAAGCAGATTAGAACCTTATCTGCGGTTTTGCTTGGAACTGCTCTGCTGACTGGATGCTCGATTGACAACGAGTATGGCCGCCTAGGTATGCCAGAGCCAGCGACTGAAGAAGGTAACCGAATTCTCTCGCTATGGCAGGGTTCGTGGGTTGTGGCATTAATCGTTGGCGTTTTTGTTTGGGGTCTTTTGGTCTGGGCAATCGTTGCGTATCGTCGCAAAGAAGGCGACGGCCTTCCGGAGCAGACTCGTTACAACGTGCCGCTTGAACTTCTTTACACAGTCGTGCCACTGATGATGGTTATGGCACTGTTCTACTTCACTCAGCGCGACCAAACAATTTTGACGAAGCTTGACGACAGTCATTCACATAGCGTGAATGTTGTTGGCTGGCGTTGGTCGTGGGCTTTCAACTACGAGGAAGCAGGCGTCTACGACGTTGGTACTCCGGGCGAGCCACCGGTTCTATGGCTACCCGTAGATGAAAAAGTAAAATTTGAATTAACTTCACCAGACGTTATCCATTCATTTTGGATCCCAGCGTTTTTGATGAAGATGGACGTAGTGCCAGGTCGTAACAATCAATTTGCAGTTACACCGAACACTGAAGGTGTGTTCATGGGTAAGTGCGCAGAACTTTGTGGTGTGGACCATTCGCGAATGCTCTTTGATGTGAAAGTGGTTTCACGCGAAGAGTTTGACGCACACATTGCAGATCTAAAGGAACGTGGACAAGTCGGTCGCCTTGACTCGGGTCGAACAGAAGTAGCGGGAGTTTCCTAATGGCAATTTTAGATAAGCCGATTTTAACAACTTCGCAAGTCCCATTGCGACCACCAGCGAAGAAGGGTAACAAAGTCGTTGGTTGGATGACTACTACAGACCACAAGGTCATTGGCAACCTGTACATGGTCACTTCATTTGCATTCTTTGCGATCGCTGGCTTGATGGCACTTGTAATTCGCGCCGAATTGGCACGACCTGGACTGCAGTTTGTCAGCAACGAACAGTACAACCAGTTATTCACAATGCATGGCACTCTCATGCTTTTCCTTTTTGCAACATCGCTGTTCGCTGGATTCGCAAATGCGATCATGCCACTCCAGATCGGTGCACCTGACGTATCGTTCCCAAGATTAAACATGATCAGCTACTGGCTATACCTATTTGGTGGAATCGTTGTAGTTCTTGGCTTCCTTACACCTGGTGGTGCTGCAGGATTCGGTTGGTTTGCATACGCTCCGCTATCTAACGTTGTAAACTCACCAAACGTTGGTTCAGATCTTTGGATCTTGGGTCTAGCAATGTCAGGTATGGCGAGCATCCTGGGTTCCGTTAACTTCGTTACAACAATCTTCACGATGCGTGCGCCAGGTATGACAATGTTCCGCATGCCGATTTTCACTTGGAACATTTTGCTTACAAGCGTTTTGGTGCTTATGGCTTTCCCAGTTCTTGCAGCAGCGCTTTTGATGCTGGAGTCGGATCGAAAGTTCGGCTCGCAAGTATTTGACGCGGCAAATGGTGGCGCGATTCTCTGGCAACACTTGTTCTGGTTCTTTGGACACCCTGAGGTTTACATTATTGCGTTGCCTTTCTTTGGAATCGTGACCGAAATCCTTCCAGTCTTTAGCCGCAAGCCAATCTTTGGTTACAAGGGACTTGTTTTTGCAACTATTGCAATCGCAGGTTTGTCTGTAGCAGTTTGGGCACACCACATGTACGTAACCGGTGCGGTGAATTTGCCGTTCTTTGCGTTCATGACGATGCTCATAGCCGTGCCTACGGGCGTTAAATTCTTTAACTGGATCGGCACTATGTGGGGTGGCTCAGTTAGTTTTGAAACTCCAATGCTTTGGAGTATTGGATTCCTAACCACATTCTTGTTTGGTGGTTTAACCGGCGTCATCTTGGCAGCGCCGCCATTAGATTTCCACGTCAGTGACTCCTACTTCGTTGTTGCGCATTTCCACTACGTTGTGTTTGGAACTGTGGTGTTCGCTATGTTTGCCGGCTTCTATTTCTGGTGGCCAAAGCTCACTGGAAAGATGTTGGACGAAAGACTCGGCAAGCTTCACTTCTGGCTAGTCTTCTTTGGCTTCCATATCACGTTCTTAGTTCAGCACTGGCTAGGTGTAGAGGGTATGCCTCGTAGGTACTCGGACTATTTGGCTAGCGATGGATTTACGACACTCAATATGATTTCCACGGCTGGCTCGATAGTTCTCGGCGCCTCCACGTTCGTGTTCTTCTGGAATATGTACAAGACCAACAAGTACGCGCCAATGGTAAACAACGACGATCCATGGGGTTGGGGTGCTTCACTTGAGTGGGCTACTTCATGTCCGCCACCTCGTCACAACTTTGTTGAAATTCCGAGAATCCGAAGTGAGCGCCCAGCCTTTGACTTGCATCATCCTGAAGTCGCTGAGATGGAAACTGCTGATCGCAACAAGGCATTTGAAAACGCTGCAAACGGTTCCAAGGATTAAGGGAAGTTAAATGATTATCGGTGGCAAGCTTTTTGCATTCGGAACAGCTCTTTATCTTGGACTAGGTGTCGTCTACTGGTTTATGAGTGGTGACGTTGTTGGAACTTCACTTCTTGCTTTAACCGGTGGGCTGGCCTTCCTGATCGCTTTCTATGTTTTGTTCACTTCAAAGCGAGTCGGCACACTTCCAGAAGACGTAGAGACTGCGCTGATTTCAGATGCCGATACTGATTATGGTTTCTTCTCACCTCACTCATGGTGGCCATTTGCGATTGGAGCCTCTACGTTTGTTTTTGTCCTAGGCTTTGTGTTTGCAACTTGGATGATGATTCTTGGACTATTTGCGCTAATGATGGCGGTTTACGGATTGATTTTCGAGTACTACCGCGGACAATTCGTAAAGTAATCCAGTCATAGTTTTACTGTGATCCCATCGCTAAGACTCGCTACAGCTTGCAGGGCTGGGGAACTCGCTGGTCGCATCTCAGTCAGACTCGGCCGTGGGCGAGGAGAAACTCTTAGCGGTCGCGTCATCCTTGCACTAGACCCCAAGGCGATTTCCAAGCTCAGTAGCAACCGTGACGTTGTTTTGGTTTCAGGAACAAACGGCAAAACTACTTCCACAAAAAATTTGGCAGAGATCCTTAGGGAGTTTGCGGGTGAGGGAGTAAGTACCAGTGAATCTGGCGCCAACATGCCCGCTGGAATCGCATCTTTATTGGCTCAGAAACCTAGAAGTCGATTTGCGGTGATTGAGTGCGACGAGATGTATCTGCCAGAAATGTACGCACAGACCAAGCCAAAAGTCATCGTCTTGTTGAATCTGTCACGTGATCAACTGCACCGCACTGGTGAAGTACGGAAAGTTTCTAATTTGTGGCACAGCGCCTTCAGCAAGGATGATGTGACATTTGTTATTGATCGTGACGATCCATTTCTTGAGCATTCAGTGTCACAAGCTGGCCACGTAATTCGAGTATCGTTCAATGGCCGCAGGCATCCAGATGCAGCTACTTGTCCGAACTGCGCCGCGATCCTGGATTGGTCAGCAGATGATTACTCATGTAGCTGTGGATTAGGGGCGAAACTTCCCGATGTCAGGTCCGATAAGCGCCTAGATGGACCGCAGCGAAATACGGTTTTGATTATTGAAGCAGCCAGGTTGATGGGTGCGGAGATTCTTGCAAGCGACGCTGGCGAACTAATCGAGCGTTCGCCGGACCGGATTCATGAGTTTTCCGCCTCCGGAAGGAAAGTCTCGACGCACTTAGCTAAGAATCCAGAAAGCTGGCGGCAGGCACTCGGAGACGTAGCGGCAAACCAAGTAGTGCTCACGGTTAACGCTCGGGGCATTGACGGGCGAGACACATCCTGGCTTTGGGACATCGACTATTCCAATTTGCTCGGGAAAAGAGTCATCTGCACTGGTGAGCGAAGACTTGATGTGGCATATCGACTTAGCGTGCAAGGAATAGATGTTTCAGTTGCTTCAAGTTTTGCGCAAGCGGTTAATGAATTTTCAAGTGAACCAATCCAAGCGATCGTTAGCTACACCGCTTATCAAGACTTGCTCGCGGCAGAACTTGGATTAACTACAGGTATGGGTGAGGCCAAATGAGTTTGGTAATTGTCCGCCTGTATCACGACTTATTAGGTACTTACGGTGATCAAGGTAATGCCGAAATCCTGATGCACCGGGCCAGAGCACGAAACATAGATGTTGAGTTAGTTGAAGTAACTCCAGGCCTGCCTGTACCAAGGACTGGGGATATCTATCTACTGGGCGGAGGCGAAGACGGCCCTCAGGCAGCTGCTCTTGAGATGTTGAAGCTTGATGGTGGCCTTAACTATGCCGCTGCTGGCGGAGCCACCGTTCTGGCAATTTGTGCTGGATTTCAAATCATTGGCGAGACGCTTCCAGACTCCGAAGGCACGGCAACCTCAGGACTTGGACTTGTTGATGCCCATACGATCTATGACTCATCTGCGCGAAGTGTCGGCGAAATTGTTGTCGAGCCTTCTCGAGGTGGCCTTCCAGTATTGACCGGCTTTGAGAATCACCAAGGATTAACTCGACTTGGTTCTGAAATGCCGCCACTAGGTCGGGTAAGGCGGGGGATCGGCAATGGGTTCGATTCCCACGAGGGCGTTTGGCACGGCAATGTTTTTGGCACGTACATGCATGGGCCGGTTTTGGCTCGGAACCCAGAGCTTGCCGATGCAGTCCTGCAGTGCGCCGCTGGGCCATTACGACCATTCATTGATCCGTTAGCTAATGCGCTCGCGCAAGAGCGTAGAACCACTCTGAGTGGACAGTAGCTTGCATCGAGCAGGATTGATATAGTCCAAAAAAGCCCCACTTGGAAATCCAAGCGGGGCTTTTTCTTAGCGATTAATGTGAGCTAATTTCCTTCAAGTGGGACTCAGCTTCATGCAACTCATGTGCAGCATGCTCTGCAGCAGCTTGCATTTCCTCATCCGTTGGAGTCGGAATAACGTCTGAGTAGAACCATTGGGAAAGCTTGGCTCGCGCAACTGACTTAGCAGCCTTTGGATTACGAACACCATTCTCATCAACTGCAGATGGTAATGCCATAGGTACTACATCAGCCTTAGCCAGAAGCTTTGCTTTCTCTGCCTCACCAATTGGCTCATGAATTTCAATAAATTCGCCATTAGGTAGTCGAAGAATGCGTCCGGTTTCGTATCCATGTAGCAACTTGTCGTTATCGCGACGCTGTAGTCCAAGACAGATGCGCTTAGTTAACACAAACGCAAGTGGCGGAAGGATGAACAACAGGAATCTAAACGTCCAAGTGATTTGGTTAATCGAGAGATTGAACGCAGCAGCAATAACGTCGTTACCACCAGAGATCACCAGAATCATGTAGAACGTCAAGGCCATAACACCTAATCCAGTACGGGTAGGTGCATTGCGAGGGCGATCCAGTAAGTGATGCTCGCGCTTGTCACCTGTGGCCCAAGCTTCAATCCATGGGTACAGACCTAGCAGAGTGAACATAATTCCAGGGATAACAAGAGCAGGAATCAAAATATTCCAGCTTAAGTAGTATCCGAAGATTACTGACTCCCAGTTAGGCATCAGTCGAACTGCGCCATCAAGCCATCCGATGTACCAGTCAGGCTGGGAGCCTGCCGTCACCTGCGATGGAGTGTACGGTCCGTAAATCCAAATCGGATTGATCGTGACTAATGCAGCGATCAACACAGTGATTCCAAATACTACGAAGAAGAAGCCTCCAGCTTTTGCCATGTAGATCGGGAACAAACGGAAACCAACTACGTTGCTTTCGGTGCGACCTGGGCCAGGGAACTGGGTGTGCTTTTGGTAGAAAACCATAATTAAGTGCACGGTAATCAAAGCAAGCAAGATACCTGGAATCAAAAGAATGTGAATCGCATAAAGACGAGGCATGAAGTCAGTACCAGGGAATTCGCCACCGAATAGGAACATTGCTACATAAGTACCAATGACAGGAAGCGCCAAGATGATTCCATGAGCAATACGTAGACCAGTTCCGGATAGAAGATCATCTGGAAGTGAGTAACCTGAGAAACCTTCTAGAAGTGCTAGAACCAAAAGCAGTGTTCCAATTACCCAGTTGATTTCACGAGGCTTACGGAATGCGCCGGTGAAAAACACACGGAGTAAGTGAACTGAGACAGCCGCTGTAAAGAAGAGTGCAGCCCAGTGATGAACTTGGCGCATCAACAAACCACCACGAACATCAAACGAAATCGCCAATGAGGACGAATAGGCCTCAGTCATCTTGACGCCCTTAAGTGGAACATAAGAGCCGTTGTAGACAATTTCAGTCATCGATGGGTTGTAAAACAGCGTTAAATAAGTTCCGGATAGCAACAGAATTATAAAGCTATACAGAG
>JBIKSW010000014.1:0-8740 GCA_044348415.1 Candidatus Nanopelagicales bacterium | reverse complement strand
TTCCCAGTTCCAGCTGGCGAGACCGAAAACACCTGGCTAGTCAAAGAAGTCGAAATTGGATTAAAGCGCAGATTTAATAGTGACAAGATTCCAAAGGAGCACCTCGAACGAGCTAATTTCGAACTTGCTGTCGTAGAGCAGATGGGATTCCCAGGCTACTTCTTAGTTGTAGCTGACCTTTGCCGTCATGCCCGCGAAGAAGGGATTCGCGTTGGCCCTGGCCGTGGTTCAGCCGCAGGTGCGCTGATTGCTTGGGCGCTTGGTATCACCGAACTTGATCCAATCAAGCACGGCCTACTCTTTGAGCGCTTCTTGAATCCAGAACGAATCTCAATGCCCGATATTGATATTGACTTCGATGAACGTCGTCGCAGCGAAATGATTCGTTATGCAACGCATAAGTATGGTGAAGAGCGCGTGGCTCAGATCATCACTTACGCATCCATTAAGGCTAAAGCGGCTGTTAAGGATTCAACTCGCGCACTTGGTTTCCCATATGCCCTTGGCGACAAAATTACTAAGGCAATGCCACCTGGCGTTATGGGTAAAGACATCCCACTTTCCGGAATCTTTGATCCAGAACATGATCGATATGGTGAAGCTGGCGAATTCCGAGATCTTTACGAAGATGACGCAGACGTTAGAGCAGTTGTCGACACTGCCCGAGGCATTGAAGGTCTAAAGCGCCAGCCAGGTGTACATGCGGCTGGCGTAATCTTGTGTAAAGAAGAATTGATCGACGTCTTACCGGTCTGGCGTCGAGACCAAGATGGTGCAATTATTACCCAGTTTGATATGGGCGCGTGCGAATCCCTAGGCCTACTCAAGATGGACTTCTTAGGGTTACGAAACCTAACGGTTCTCGATGACACTTTGCTAAACATCAAATCCAATCGCGATGAAACCGTAGTTCTCGAAGAACTCGGCTTAGATGATCCAAAAACATATGAGCTGTTGGCGCGAGGGGACACCCTTGGAGTTTTCCAGTTAGACAGTGGGCCAATTCGATCCTTGCTGCGTTCAATGAATCCTGACTCATTCGAAGATATTTCCGCGGTTCTTGCGTTGTATCGCCCAGGTCCGATGGGTGTTAACGCTCATACCGATTACGCCGACTACAAAAACAAGCGCAAAGTTCAAGTTCCAATTCACCCAGATTTAGAAAAGCCATTAGCAGCAATTTTGGGTGACACCTACGGACTAATTGTTTACCAGGAACAGGTAATGGCAATCGCCCAAGAAGTAGCTGGCTACACACTTGGCCAAGCAGATCTGCTGCGTCGCGCTATGGGTAAAAAGAAAAAAGAAATTCTTGATAAGGAATACGTGCCATTCGAAGCTGGCATGAAAGAGCGTGGCTTCTCTCAAGTTGCTATCAACAAGCTATGGGAAACTTTGGTTCCGTTCTCAGATTATGCGTTCAATAAAGCGCACAGCGCCGGCTATGGTTTGGTTTCGTATTGGACTGCATACTTAAAGGCGAATTACCCAGCCGAGTACATGTCAGCCCTACTAACCAGTGTTAAGGACGACAAAGATAAATCTGCTGTCTACCTAAATGAATGTCGCCGAATGGGAATCAAGGTATTGCCACCGGATGTGAATGAATCCGATGTTGATTTCACTGCAATTGGCACTGATATTCGATTTGGTTTAGCGGCAGTTCGAAATGTAGGTGTGAACGTAGTTGAGTCTCTCAAGGTAAGCCGAGTTGCAAAAGGCAGATTCACATCGTTTGGCGATTTCTTAGCAAAAGTTGACGTCCAGGTTTGCAATAAGCGCGTGATCGAATCCTTAATCAAGGCTGGAGCCTTTGATTCACTTGGTCACACTCGTCGTGGACTGTTTGCTGTTCACGTTGAATCAGTTGATTCAGTTTTGGATACCAAGAAAGCTGAAGCAATTGGACAGTTTGATTTATTTGGAACTTCTGACGATTTCTCGGACGATTCAATTGGTGGCATCGAAGTAAACATCTCTCTTGATGAGTGGGATAAGAAAACTTTGCTCGCCCAAGAGCGAGACATGCTTGGCCTCTATGTAAGTGATCACCCGCTATTTGGCGTTGAACATGTTTTAGCAATGAGCACTTCGATGCCAATTTCCGGTGTTGCTGATGCATCCGATGGTGCCGTAGTAACTCTCGGGGGACTTGTCAGCAGCGTGCAACTAAAGACAACTAAGCGCTCTGGTGATCGTTGGGCAATTGTGGCACTTGAAGATCTTGAAGGTGTTGTTGAAGTCATGGTTTGGCCAAACACGTTTACGAAGTTTGCCACCTTGTTGAATGACGATGCGATTTTGCTGATGAAGGTTCGAATAGATAAACGTGATGATGAAGGCCCAAGAGTGGCTGCGCTAGAAGTTTCGGTTCCAGACATCAGTGCTGCTTACTCCGGCCCAGTAAATGTTTACATTCCAGAAACTCGAGTCAATGCCGCAGTTATGGACTCATTGCGCCAAATCCTTAGCGCGCATCCCGGAACAACTGAAGTTCACTTAACCGTTGTGCAGACAGACAAATTTGTATCAGTGAAAACTGACGACAAGTTACGCGTAGCACCATCGCCATCATTGTTCGCTGACTTAAAAGCTTTACTTGGCGCAGCCTGCTTAGAAGCACCAGTTTTACAAACTAACTAGCTAGCAATCTCGGCAAAGACTGCCGACAACAGGTCAGCGAGATCCTGTGGCGATAGTTCAATGTCAAAACCTCGACGGCCACCACTAACCAAGATGGTTTCAAATTCTTTTGCGGACTGATCAATAACGGTAGAAAGCAGTCGCTTCTGTCCAAGTGGACTGATGCCGCCTACTACGTAGCCAGTTAATCGAGCAGCTTGTGCTGGATCGGCCATAACTGCGCGCTTGGCACCCAGGGTTCTAGCCAGTGATTTCAGACTCACTTGTTGGTTAACTGGAACAATTGCCACGGCGAAGCTCTCATCCACATTGGCAATCAAAGTTTTGAAAACTCGATTTGGATCTACACCGAGTTTTTCAGCAGCCTCAAGCCCAAATGATGTTGAATTTGGATCGTGCGAGTACTCATGGGCTTTGAAATCCACGCCTTTAGACGTCAGCAAGTTAGTAGCAGGAGTGCCAGTGGCCATAGCAACAAATCCTATGCCCCAGAAATCAAGATAAACTTTGAATTATGTTGTCAACCCTAGATTTACGAGGCGGATCTCGAAAGGCGTCCGATCTGCGAAATCTAGTTCCGCGCGCCAAATTCGACCTTGATTCCGTGGTTGAGCAAGTCCGCCCAATTATTGAAGATGTCCGTGACCGTGGAGTTGCAGCAGTTCAAGATTGGTCAGAGAAATTCGATGGCGTCCGAGCCCCACAAATTCGAGTCCCACAAGAAATAATCGACAAGTCTTTGCTTGAACTTGATCCAAAGATTAAGGCGGCGCTCATTGATGCGATTGCGCGAGTGCGAATAGTTCACGAACATCAACGCCGCAGTGATACCACCGTCACTGTTGCTCCTGGTGGAACCGTTTCAGAGCGCTGGCTACCAGTTCAGCGCGTTGGACTCTATGTTCCTGGTGGAGTTTATGTTTACCCAAGTAGCGTGATCATGAATGTGGTGCCAGCTCAGATTGCTGGAGTTCAGTCACTTGTTGTTTGCTCACCACCTCAAAAAGATTTTGGCGGTTGGCCACACCCAACAATTTTGGCAGCCTGCGCACTTCTTGGAGTTACCGAAGTTTATGCAGCTGGTGGATCGCAAGCGATTGCGTTGCTGGCTTACGGTTCAACTGGGGAAGTTGAAATCGAGCCAGTCTATTTAGTAACTGGTCCAGGCAATATGTATGTAACTGCTGCCAAGCGAATGCTTAAAGGTCTTATTGGAATTGATTCCGAAGCTGGACCAACTGAAATTGCAATTTTGGCTGATGATTCTGCGAATCCTGACTTTGTAGCTGCAGACCTGATTAGCCAAGCAGAGCACGATGAAGTTGCTGCATCAGTGCTGGTAACAGATAGTGAAGAGTTAATCAAGAATGTGCGCGCGAGCCTAGAGCGCTTAGTCCCATTAACAATGAACAAAGAACGAATTCGGATCGCACTGACTGGTCAACAAAGTGCATTTGTTTTGGTTGATGATTTAGATCACGGACTAAATGTGGTTGATGCCTATGCTGCAGAACACTTAGAAATTCATACGCGCAATGCTTCCGAGGTAGCCCGGCGAGTTAACAATGCCGGCGCAATTTTCGTTGGTGACTGGTCACCAGTTTCATTAGGGGACTACGCAGCTGGTTCCAATCACGTTTTGCCAACGGGTGGATGCGCGTGCCACTCATCCGGACTTTCAGTGCAATCGTTCTTGCGAGGTGTTCACTACGTTGAATACAACGAAGCAGCGCTTAGCGATATTGCCCAGACCGTTATTACGCTTGCAAACTCCGAAGGGCTTCCGGGTCACGCAGCCGCGATCGAGATTCGTTCGAAATGACAAACCTCCCAATTCGCAAAGATCTAATTGGTCGATCACCTTACGGCGCACCTCAGATTGATGTGCCAGTTCGCCTGAATACAAATGAGAATCCTTTTGGTCCATCACCTGCGCTTGTTGCAGAACTGGCCAAAGTAGTTTCTGAGCTTGGTCCGAATCTAAATCGATATCCGGATCGTGATGCCAATGAACTACGCGCTGATCTAGCGAATTATTTGAATTCGGAAAGCCAAGTTAACTTGACTGCTAAAAACATTTGGCCAGCCAATGGGTCTAATGAAGTGATGCAACAGTTGCTACAACTCTTTGGTGGACCTGACAAAACATTAGTTGCGTTCGATCCCACTTACTCGATGTATGAGGACTATTGCCGAAACACTTTTACCAAGTATTCGAGTGTTTCCCGTAACGAAGATTTCACAATAGACAAATCAGTTATAGATAAGGCGCTGGCTTTGCAGCCAGACATCATCGTTTTCACATCACCAAACAATCCAACTGGCACGATCATCGATTTAGCCGATATCGACTACATGCTCGCAAGTTTTACTGGGGTAGTTGTAGTTGATGAGGCATATGCTGAATTCCGCCCAGCTGGAACCCCATCAGCAGTCTCGCGATTAGGAAGCAATCCCCGGTTAGTAGTGATCCGCACAATGAGTAAAGCGTTTTCCTATGCAGGTGCCCGTGTTGGATACGCAGCAACAAGCCCAGAAATAGTAGACGCCATTCAATTGGTTCGCTTGCCGTATCACTTATCAACTATTACTCAAGCAATTGCCCGAGTCGCATTGAGATTCAGTGACGAATTGCAGGGACAGTTGACTCTGCTGCGCCAGGAGCGAGATGACTTGGCTATCTGGCTGAACGAGCAAGGTTTCCAAGTGGCACCAAGCGGCGCTAACTTCCTACTCTTTGGCACATTTGGAGATCGCAACCTTGTATGGGAACAATTAGTTGAGCAAGGTGTTTTGATTCGCCAGACTGGCCCAGATGGCTGGTTACGAGTCAGCATTGGAACTCCTGACGAAAACCAAGCTTTTAAGACGGCACTAACTCAAGTAACTAATCGAACTAACGGAAAGTAATCGCATGGCACGCACCGCACGCATTGAACGCAGCACTAAGGAAAGCTCAGTCCTTGTTGAACTTAACTTAGATGGCACCGGACAGATTGATATTGAAACGGGTGTGCCATTTTTTGATCACATGCTTTCCCAGTTAGGACGCCACGGCGGCTTTGACCTAATGGTGCGCACTAAGGGCGATGTAGATGTTGACTCACACCACACAGTCGAAGACACTTCTCTTGCAGTTGGCGAAGCTATTCGCACAGCACTAGGCGACAAAGTTGGCATTCGTAGATTTGGTGATGCCTATGTGCCACTAGATGAAACTGCGTGTCACGCTGCAGTAGATCTTTCAGGTCGCCCATATCTGGTTCACGATCAGCCAGAAATTGTCGAACTAATCGGAACTTTTGATACGACCTTGATTCGTCACATCTGGGAATCGATTATCGCTACCGCACAGATTTGCATTCACATTCGAATCCTCAGTGGACGCAATGCCCACCACGTAAGTGAAGCGCAGTTCAAAGCAGTAGCGCGCGCACTCCGGGATGCAGTGGCAATTGATCCTCGGGTACTAGATGTTCCTTCAACAAAGGGAAGTCTCTAGCTCGTGACTTCTGTTGTCATTCTTGACTACGGATCAGGAAATGTAAGGTCTGCTCAACGGGCCGTTGAAACCACCGGTGCAACCGTTTCAATCTCAGCGGACTTTGATGAAGCCCTAGAAGCAGACGCATTGCTAGTTCCTGGCGTAGGTGCTTTTGCTGCCTGCATTGAAGGAATCAAGAAAGTTCGTGGTCACCAAATTATTGGGCGGCGCTTGGCAGGTGGTAGACCGGTTTTGGGTATTTGTGTCGGAATGCAAGTGCTCTTTGAAAAAAGCGCTGAACATTCCGGTGATGGCTTCTTTGAAGGACTAAATGAATGGCCTGGCATAGTTGAAAAACTAAATGCCCAAGTACTGCCTCACATGGGCTGGAACCATGTGGCTACTGCGTCCAACTCACAAATGTTTAGTGGAATTGAGCAAGAGCGTTTCTATTTTGTACATTCCTATGCAGCTCGCAAGTGGGAACTTGATCCACATGAAATGCTGGCAGCTCCAAAAGTGAGTTGGTCGAATCATGGCGAAGATTTTGTTGCCGCTGTTGAAAATGGACCACTTTGGGCAACTCAGTTTCATCCAGAAAAATCTGGCGATGCCGGTCTGACATTATTGGCAAATTGGATAGCAGCGATCAAATGAAATGCCTTACTAAAAATCGGAGCACAAAATGACATCTTTAATCTTGCTACCTGCTGTAGATGTTGCAGATGGTTTGGCAGTGCGCCTAGTTCAAGGCGAAGCGGATAGCGCCACATCATTTGGTGATCCGCTAGCTGCAGCACTTGATTGGCAGGCAAGTGGCGCACAGTGGATTCACTTAGTTGATCTCGATGCAGCTTTCGGTCGTGGCGAAAACCGAAAATTGCTAGCTGAAGTTGTGGGCAAACTCGATGTAAATGTTGAACTCTCCGGCGGAATAAGAGATGACGAATCACTGCGAGCTGCACTTGCAACGGGATGTCGTCGCGTGAACTTAGGAACGGCCGCACTTGAAGATCCAGAGTGGACTGCAAGAGTTATTGGTGAATTTGGTGATCGGATTGCCGTTGGCTTAGATGTTCGCGGCACAGTCCTTGCGGCTCGTGGGTGGACTAAAGAAGGTGGCGACATCTGGGAAACTCTGGAGCGACTGGAATCTGATGGCTGTCAAAGGTATGTAGTTACAGATGTAACAAAAGACGGAACGCTGCGTGGACCAAACGTCGAATTACTTAAGCAGATGTGCGAACGAACTGACATGCCGGTTATCGCAAGTGGCGGTATCGCAACTCTTGATGACTTGGTTGAACTAAGAGACCTAACTGAAATTGGTGTTGAAGGTGCAATTGTCGGCAAGGCACTTTATGCCCGCGCTTTCACGCTTGAAGAAGCAATAGAAGTTTCCGGACCGCAGGTTTAGCTAATGAGCGTTGCAGTTCGAGTTATTCCGTGCCTTGATGTTGACGCAGGTCGCGTGGTTAAGGGCGTTAACTTCGAGAATCTAAATGATGCTGGGGATCCAGTTGAACTTGCCCGCAGATATGGAAACTCAGGTGCCGATGAACTTGTGTTCCTTGACATCACTGCATCGAGTTCTAATCGAGAAACCACATACGAAATGATTCGCAGAACTGCCGATGAACTTTTTATACCGTTAACAGTTGGTGGCGGAGTAAGAACGGTTTCAGATGTTGACCAACTACTTCGCGCCGGTGCAGACAAAGTTGGAATCAACACCGCAGGTATTGCTAACCCAGATTTGATTTCTGATGCAGCAAAACGTTTTGGGGATCAGTGCATCGTTATTTCAGTCGACGTGCGTAGAAGTCAAGATTCAGTAAGCGGATTTGAAGCAACAACTCATGGCGGCAGAAACAGTAGTGGCCGAGATGCCTTGGAGTGGATTATTGAGGCAGCTGAACGAGGAGCTGGCGAAGTGCTATTGAATTCAATGGACGCTGATGGCACCAAAAATGGCTATGACTTGGAATTGATTTCGGCAGTACGGAATGCAGTTGATATTCCGGTTATCGCAAGCGGCGGAGCTGGAAAGCTCTCGGATTTCGCGCCCGCAGTCAAAGCCGGTGCAAATGCAGTTTTAGCCGCCAGCGTTTTTCACTTCAATGAACTCTCAATTCAGCAAGTAAAGGATGAACTCGCGCGCAGCGGGGAAGAAGTGCGCTAACTCGGTTCAGTAGGTTGCCTAATTTCGCCTACTTTGTTTATTCAAGGCACAATAGAGACATGGAGAGCTCGCCGTTCGTTGAAACCTTAGTTTTCAATGACCAAGGATTGATTCCGGTGGTAGTTCAACAAGTTGATACCAGGGAAGTCCTTATGGTTGCCTGGATGAATTCTGAAACCGTAACTCAAACTTTAGAAACCGGCAAAGCAACTTACTGGAGTCGCAGCCGCAATGAAATTTGGGTTAAGGGTGCGACATCTGGAAATCACCAACGAGTCATCTCGCTAGCAAAGGATTGCGACAGCGACACCTTGCTATTAACGGTGGACCAGTCGGGAGCAGCTTGCCACACCGGCAATCGAACCTGCTTTGATGATGCAGTCACGCATCCAGAGGTAAGCCAATGACAACTCCAAACCTCGATACCTTTC
>JBIKSW010000013.1:0-8878 GCA_044348415.1 Candidatus Nanopelagicales bacterium | reverse complement strand
GAATTACCAAAATTATTGGTTCAAAAATATCGCGTGAAATATTGGTCGCAAGCAAAGCGCCAAACAATGACCCTACAAAAGCTGCACTCATCATTGGAATCAGCAGCTTGGCATTAACTTGAATTTGTTTGCGATAGGTATTTGCTGCAGTACTTGTGCCTACGATCGAGACTGCTTTATTGGTTCCAAGAATGCTCGCCAACGGCGCAGTCGGAAAGGTCCAAAGTAAAACCGGTAGTTGAATCAGTCCGCCACCGCCTGCAACTGCATCAACGAAACCCGCAAGAAACGCTGCCGCAACACAAATCACAACTATCCAGATAGAAATCTCGATTAATTGAGTGGGCATTACTACTAGATACTCCAGCCCATGACAACATCCATAACTTCGCCCAGCCTCTGAACTGTTGCATCGGGCGTGATTCCCAAGTCAGAAGATTGTGAAGCCGGAATGTTTGAATGCGGGATCCAAATTCCCTTCATGCCGACAGTCTGCGCACCATGGATGTCATCAAATAGCCGATCGCCAACGAATGCTGCATGCTGTGGCTCGACATCTAAGTTGTACAGCACGTCTGCAAATACTGATCTGTGAGGCTTGCCAGATGGTGTTTCGCTGGTGAATAACAAGTAGTCAAATAGATGCAGCACGCCATCTCGTTCAAGTACTGCCTCATGATGTCTGCGTGGCCACATTGTGTTGGAAAGCACTGCAGTTTTAATTCCGCGTCCACGTAGGCCTTCGAGAAGTTCAATTGCATCAGGATCCGTGTAGGTATGAGGGTCCCAACCGCTTAAGTATCGCTCTAAAGCTTCAAAGTGCAATGAACTTGAAGTGTCCACACCTGCCTCATGAAATAACTCATCAAGGACTCCGGTTCCTACTTCACCATTTGTTTCAAACTGTCGAGACCAGCGTGACTGCTCACCATAATTCAAAGTTTCGGCAAGCTCTTTGGCATTTGCTGGATCGTAGATGCTTGAGTAGCCAAGCCAAAGTTCAGCTAGATCAACGTTGTGCCATGGAGTTAGTGTGCCGCCCCAGTCAAAAACCACAGCCTTAATCGTCATGGCTGTTACTTCTTAGTTACTAACGAAACAACTTCCGAAACGAAATCTGACACTGGTATTAAGGTTTGTTCGCCGGACTTACGATCCCGCAATTCAATCACGCCATCAGCAAGACCTTTTCCAACCACAGCAATCGTTGGGATTCCCAGTAATTCTGAGTCGTTAAACTTCACGCCAGGCGAAACGCCTCTGCGATCATCGAACAACACCCTCACGCCACTAGCTTCTAGTTCTTCGCTCATCTTTGTCGCAACATCAAAAGGTTCATCTTCTCTGCCAGTTGCAATAATGTGAATGTCAGCTGGGGCTACTTCGCGAGGCCAGATCAAACCTTTTTCATCATGTGACTGTTCGGCAATTGTGGCGACTGCACGTGATACACCAATGCCATATGAACCCATAGTGACCGTAACTAGTTCACCATTTTCGTCCAGGACCTTTAGATCCAGAGCCTCGGCATATTTGCGTCCCAACTGGAAGATGTGTCCAATTTCAATACCGCGAGCAATTACAACTTCGCTGTCGCAATTTGAGCAACCGTCACCCTGACGCACTTCGGCGGCTTCGATCACACCGTCCCAAGTGAAGTCTCGACCAGCAACTAAGTCATAAACATGGTTTCCGCGCTTGTTTGCACCAGTGATCCATCGTGAACCTTTAACCACTCTCGGATCAACCAAGTATTGAATACCTGATTTAGATTTCAACCCGAGAACTTCAGGCCCAATGTATCCCTTAACTAATGCCGGATGCTTTTTGAAATCTTCCTCTTCGAATGCCTCAATTGAGATCGGATGAAGTGCAGCTTCAACTCGCTTTAGGTCAACTTCCCTATCACCTGGCAGCCCAATTACTAATGGTGCGCGGTTACCAGCTAGATCAACTTGCATTACAACAACATTCTTAAGTGTGTCACCGGCGTGCCAGTCACGATCAGAGCGGCGCAATTCTGCTCTTGCGTTTGAAACTTCGACTAGCGAGGCAATCGTAGGTGTGTCTGGAGTGTCCTCTACGTGTGCAGCAGGAATCCCAGTCGCATCAATCTCTGCAGGTACGCGAGTGACAATAGCTTCAACGTTTGCTGCTAAACCACAACTTGGACACTTTACGTAAGTATCTTCACCACTCTCACAGGTGGCAAGAAATTCTTCACTCTTTGAGCCACCCATTGCGCCAGACATTGCGGACACAATTTCATAATTCATTCCGAGTCTGTCGAACGTCTTAATGTATGAATCGCGGTGGCGCTGATAGGAAATGTCTAAGCCCGCATCAGTTACATCGAAGGAATACGAATCCTTCATAACAAACTCTCGAGCTCTTAGAATTCCAGCGCGTGGCCTGGCTTCATCGCGGTACTTAATTTGAATGTGGTAAATGCAAAGCGGTAAATCCTTGTATGAGGAGTACTCACCCTTGACCATGAGGGTAAACATTTCCTCATGTGTTGGTCCAAGTAGGTAGTCAGCCTTTTTGCGATCCTGCAACCTAAACAAATTGTCGCCATATTCATTCCAGCGACCGGTCTTCTCGTATGGCTCACGCGGCAGCAAAGCTGGGAAGTGAACCTCTTGGAATCCAGCACTATCCATTTCTTCGCGAACTATGCGCTCCACATTTCGATAAACCAAATAACCCAGTGGTAGCCAAGACCAAATACCTGGCCCTACTCGGCGAACGTATCCACCCCGAACTAAAAGTCGGTGACTAGGTACTTCGGCATCCGCTGGATCCTCGCGTAAAGTCCGCAAGAACAGGGTTGACATGCGTAGCACTAGCACTCCTTGGGTCCAAATGATTAGTGCCTCAATCGTACAGAAGAACTTGGTTCAATTTGAGTTGCCTGGGAACTCCTCATTTGAAGCCGATTCGACTAACCAACTCAACAAACTGGATCAACTGGCTGACTCAACTGAATAGCACAGTTGCAAAGGTATCTACTTGCTCAAACCCAACGCTTCTATATGTTTTCAATGCCACCTCGTTGTAGTCATTGACGTACAACGAAACTACGGGAGCCAAATCCGCCAAAACTAGTTTTACAACTGCAGCCATAGCTGGCACTGAAACTCCCGTGCCGCGATACTCCGGCTTTACCCAGACCCCTTGAATTTGTGCAACACCTGCGCCCACGGTTCCGACTTCAGCCTTAAAAATCAATTCAGTGCCCAAATACTTAACGAAAGACCTTCGACCCGAAACTAATTCCGAAATTCGATTTCGGTATGCGCCGCCGCCGCCATTAACTGTTGGACTAATTCCTATTTCTTCAGTGAACATGGCGATGCAAGCTGGTAGTAGTTCGTCTAAATCTGAAAGGTTCGAATATCTAACATCATGATCAATCGCTATTGATGAATTACTTCGCATAGTCAATAACGGTTGGTTAGAACGAACCTCGCGAGCCGGTCCCCAGCTGCCTGACACTTTGGACCAAAGATCTAATACTTCTTCAGCTGGACCCACTATTGAAGAACTACGTCTACCGGCTCTATTCAGAACTGTGGCAAATTCTTGTCGAGCTATCAGCGAAGTGTTGACTGGAACAATGTTTGCTCCAGTCATCAGCAATGACTTGAGATTTCCGTCATCGAAGTAACCGAGCAAATCTGGGTAACTTGGCCGAAACCTGCTTTGTTTTGTTTGTTCAAGTCGAGCAGCCAGAAAGCAGTGGCGTACCGGATCTTGCGCTATCAAATCTTTAACAAGGTCGATCGAATGCGCATCAAGTGCACGAATTTCGTGAGCCATACCTTTTGCGATTTAGGTTACGGAAACGATTGGTGCGCCTTCAGAATCCATGCTCTCGGCAAGCTTCATCGCTTCTTCAATCAAAGTTTCAACAATTTGAGCTTCGGGAACCGTCTTGATTACTTCACCCTTAACAAAAATCTGGCCCTTACCATTTCCACTTGCAACGCCAAGATCTGCTTCGCGAGCCTCACCAGGTCCATTAACTACGCAACCCATAACAGCAACGCGCAACGGAACTTCAAGCCCTTCTAGACCAGCAGTGACTTGTTCGGCCAATGTGTAAACATCAACTTGAGCGCGACCACACGATGGACAACTTACGATTTCAAGTCCGCGCTGCTTTAAGTTCAGTGATTCTAAAATCTGATTTGCAACTTTAATTTCTTCAACCGGAGGCGCGGAAAGTGAAACCCGAATCGTGTCACCGATTCCTTCACTTAGTAGCGCGCCAAAGGCAACTGCCGACTTAATGGTTCCCTGAAATAGTGGACCAGCTTCGGTTACACCAAGGTGAAGTGGGTAATCACATTTAGCAGCAAGCAAACGGTACGCCTGAACCATAACTACCGGGTCATGATGCTTAACAGAAATCTTTATGTCACCAAAGCCATGCTCTTCGAATAGCGATGCTTCCCAAAGTGCGGATTCAACAAGTGCTTCTGGGGTCGCCTTGCCATACTTTTCGAGTAATCGCTTATCTAGCGATCCGGCGTTGACACCAATGCGAATTGGAATTCCCGCATCGCCAGCGGCCTTTGCAATCTCCTTAACTTTGTCATCAAACTGTTTAATGTTGCCTGGGTTTACGCGAACGCCAGCAACGCCCGCATCAATGGCTGCGAAAACATACTTTGGTTGAAAATGAATATCCGCAATCACTGGTATGCCGGACTTCTTTGCAATCTGTGGCAACGCATCTGCATCATCTTGACTTGGCACTGCAACTCGGACTATCTGGCAACCAGATGCAGTTAGTTCTGCAATCTGTTGCAATGTGCTATCAACGTCAGCAGTTAGCGTTGTGGCCATGGACTGGATACTTATGGGAGCATCACCGCCCACCAAGATTGGATGGGTCGCGTGCCGAAGTGTGATCTGACGACTCTTTCGACGTGGGGCTAACACTGGAGGCGGGAGCGCTGGAAGGCCAAGATTGATCGTCATAGTTCCATTATCCGCCACTTTCGGGACATTTGCCGTATCAGGGTGACTCTAGGACATCTCTATTAAAAGGCAATCGGCTTAATGATGTCCGCCAAAATCACAATTGCGGACATGGCAAGCAGAACTAATGACATTGCATACGCAACTGGCAGCATTTTTGCAGTATCAACTGGGCCTGGGAGTGGCTTACGACGGACCCTAGCAACCTGTCTGCGTGCTCCTTCATACAGAGCCCCGGCAATATGGCCACCATCTAATGGCAGAACTGGCACCATGTTAAAGACAAACAAGAACAGGTTTACCGATGCCAACAAAGTAATTAAGTCTCCAGCCTTGTAGATGGTTGGAACTTCCGCACTGCTCGTTATCTCACCGCTAATTCGCCCAATGCCAATGACGCTTACTGGGCCTTCTGGATCTCGTGGTGCCTCAGTGAATAAGTCACCAGCTAATCCAAATATTCTGGCTGGAAATTCCATTAGTGCAGCAATACTGCTTGCCGTCACAGTTGCCATAAATCCTGGGACTTCTGAAACTGGAGATTGTTCTAGTTCAAAGCTTGGTGAAACGCCTAAGAATCCACGTATCGTAAATTCGCCCGTAGCTTCGCCAGAATCGCTAAACACTGGCGACTCAAGCGCAGCAACTTCTACATTCTTAGTTACTGAGTCACCAGTCGATGTCAAGTAAGTTACGTCAACAACATTTCCAGCTTCATCGCTAAGTGCAGTCCCTAGATCTTCCCAAGTTAAGATCTCAACACCATTAACCGAAAGCAACTTGTCACCAGCTGTTAACCCAATTTCTGAAGCCGGAGTACCTACCCCACCCTCACACTCCCCATTGGTGGAAGCAATGCCGTTCGGGTTAGCACTAGTTGGCACACAAGCTACAACTTCACTAACTGTTGTTGAAACAACCGGGCGACCGATGACACTTAATGAGATTGTGAAAAGAATTGTTGCAATTACCAAATTCATAAACGGTCCGCCAAACATAACCGTCAATTTTTTTGGAACGCTCAAACGGTAAAACGTGCGGGGCTCGTCTTCTGGTGTAATTTCAGCAAGAACCTCAGCGCGCGCAGATTCAATCAATTGCCCCATACGTCCGAGTGTTTCTGGGTCCTGTACGCCTTTTGGATTTGGCGGGAACATTCCGATCATGCGAATGTAGCCGCCTAATGGGATTCCTTTTAATCCATATTCGGTTTCGCCTTTTACCCGCGACCAAAGTGTTGGTCCAAAACCCACCATGTACTGCGGAACTTTTACACCAAACTTTTTAGCTGGTGCCATGTGTCCTAATTCATGCAATGCAATGGATGCCAGTAAGCCAATTGCGAATATCAATATCCCAAGCAGGGTCAGCATGCAATTGTCCTAGTTATTCGAAGCAAGGAATTCACGTCCATATTGTTCTGCCCAATCTGCTGCCTTTAAAACTTCTTCTATTGTCAGGTCTTGGTCTGACACAAAGTTGCTTTCTAGGTGCTTGTGCAAAACAGCAGACACGAAGTCAACAATTCCAAGGAAGGAAATCTCACCAGCGAGAAAGGCTGCGACTGCCACTTCATTTGCGCCATTAAGTACTGCAGGAGCAGTACCGGCTTTAGCTCCCGCCAATTTTGCAAGCTCTACTGCCTTAAACACGTCTGTGTCGAGTGGCTCAAATGTCCAACTTGTTGCTTGCGTCCAATCACAGCCAGCTGCTAAACCAGTTGTGCGATTGGGCCAAGCCAGGCTGAGAGCAATCGGCAGTCGCATGTCAGGCGGACTAGCTTGCGCAATTGTTGAACCATCGATGAATTCGACCATGGAATGAACAACTGATTGCGGATGCACCACAACATCGATTTTTTCTAGTTCAATGTTGAACAATAAATGCGCCTCGATAATCTCAAGGCCTTTGTTCATCATGGTTGCTGAGTTGATTGTTACCACTGGACCCATTGACCAAGTTGGATGATTTAAAGCTTGTTCTGGCGTAACGTTCTCAAGTTGTTCTCGCGACATAGATCGGAACGGTCCACCACTTGCTGTAAGTACTAAACGCTTCACTTCATTTGCCTGACCTGATCTGAGGCATTGGGCAATTGCCGAGTGTTCGCTATCAACTGGAAGTATCTGTCCAGGTTTTGCCAACTTGGTAACGGCTTTTCCACCAATTACAAGTGACTCTTTATTTGCCAAGGCTAAAACAGATCCTGCATTTAGCGCAGCGACAGTTGGCAGCAATCCAACTGCACCAGTTATTCCATTAACAACAACGTCGCATGAAACTCCCGCTAGCTCAGTTGCCGCCTGTGGTCCGATGAGCATTTTTGGAAGCGTAAAGTTTCCTTCCGCGTAACCTGCTTTTTTGGCTTGGGCATAAATCGCCAGCTGAACATCTTGCGCTGCCGTTGCATTTGCGATGGCAACATACTCAACTTGAAACTCCAAGGCTTGCTCGGCGAGCAAACTTGGGTTACTGCCTCCAGCGGAGATACCAATAACTTTGAATTCAGAATTGCTTTCTCGGATTATTTCTAAAGTTTGAGTTCCAATACTTCCCGTGGAGCCCAACACAATTACAGACCGCATCAGAATTTCACGCTCTACTAACTGTGTTACTTAGCATCAACTAAAGCGCTAGGTCGCTGAGTACCAGAATGCGCTCATGAGTTAGGTCGCGCATGGCATGAAGAAGTCCTTCTTTACCAACACCAGAAGCCTTCACGCCACCGTATGGCATTTGATCTGATCGGAAAGTAGGTACATCACCAATAATCACGCCACCAACTTCAAGTTCGGAATGCGCCAAGAACGCAGTTTGAACATCGTGTGTGAATACACCTGCTTGCAAACCAAACGGTGAGTCATTAACAATGTCGAATCCTTCTTGCGTAGAAGCGATCGAGTTAACCAGCATTACCGGCCCGAAAACTTCATTGCAGGAAACTTTTGCATCAACTGGCACGTTCGAAAGCACGGTTGGCTCATAGTAGGAACCGTTGCGCTTGCCGCCAGTTAGAACTTTTGCTCCCCCAGTGACAGCTTCGTTAACCCACTCTTCAACACGAATGGCTGCAGCTTCATTGATCATCGGACCAACTACGGTCTTTTCATCTCTTGGATCGCCATTTGGTAGCGCTGCTACTGCGCTAACGATTCGCTTTGTCATTTCTTCATAAATTGAATCGTGAATGAGCACTCGCTGAACCGAGATACATGACTGACCGGCTTGGTAGTTAGCAAAAGTCGCAATGCGCGACGCTGCCCAAGTCATGTCCTTCTCGCTATTCCAGTCTTCAAGTACAACTGCCGCAGCATTTCCGCCTAGTTCAAGTGTTATGTGCTTACTTGGAACTGCCTTTTGGATTTCAAAGCCAACTTTGTCTGATCCAGTGAACGAAACAACTGGCAAGCGCACATCCGCTACTAAACCAGGTGCAGCTTCGTTACCAACTGGAATCACAGACCATGAACCTGCAGGCAAGTCAGTCTCAGCAAGAATCTCACCAAGCACCAAGGCACTCAAAGGTGTACTAGGAGCTGGCTTCACAACTATCGGTGCACCAACTGCAATTGCTGGCGCAACTTTATGTGCAACCAAGTTCATTGGAAAGTTAAATGGCGAGATGCCAAGAACTGGGCCGTGTGGGAATCGACGAATGATTGCCATTCTGCCTGCAGTAGCTGCTTCAGTATCGAGTCTTTGTAGTTCGCCTGAGAATCTGCGTACTTCTTCAGCAGCCCAACGGAACGTCATTCCGGCGCGGCTTGATTCAGCGCGAGCCCACAAAAGTGGCTTACCGTTTTCATCCAAAATCAGTTGAGCGATCTCTTCGGCGCGTTCAGTTAGGCGCTTTGAGATGTGCATAAGCGCATCAGCGCGCTGAGCGGCT
>JBIKSW010000212.1:0-2502 GCA_044348415.1 Candidatus Nanopelagicales bacterium | reverse complement strand
CGGAGTTGGCGCAACTGGGTTGTAGTTTCCAAGCGTGCGAAGTACTAACAAGTCACAGGCTTGGTAATCATCGCTAGCCGCTGGGATAACTGTTCCACCAGCTTCTGGAAGTTCTGCTAAAGCAACGCCCGGGTCAGTGAATGAAACACCTTGAGAAATTGCAGCTTCTCTTGCCATACCGCGCATGCTTAAGGCATAGCCGCGATCTGGAGTAACTGAAATGTCTAGAACTTCATCGCCTAATCCAAGGATTGGAAAGGCATTGTCACCAGGTGCTGCAGAACCAGCAGGCAAAATCAAAATGCCATCATGTTCATCGCCAATACCAAGTTCGCGAACCGAACAAATCATGCCGTCAGAGATGTGGCCATACGTTTCGCGAGTAGCAATTGTGAAATCCCCTGGCAGGGTTGTGCCCGGCAGTGCAACGACAACTAAGTCACCTTCAGAAAAGTTGCGAGCGCCACAAACAATGCCACGAATTCCAGGAGTTGCTTCGTTGCCATGGGATGCGCCAACTTCAACGGTGCACCAGCGAATTGGCTTCTTGAAGTCAGTTAGCTCTTCGATGGACTTAACTAGGCCAACTACAAGTGGGCCGCGGACATCGCCAACAGTGTCAACGCCTTCAACTTCAAAGCCAACACTTAGTAGCAGTTCAGAGACTTCACGACCCGAAAGGTTCTCAGGAATTTCTACAAACTCCCGCAACCAGGAAACTGGAATCTTCATTACACGCCCAGCCCAAATGCGCGAGTGAAGCGAACATCGCCTTCGACCATGTCACGCATGTCAGTTATTCCATGGCGGAACATCAAGGTGCGCTCTAGACCCATGCCGAATGCAAAGCCGCTATAGATTTCTGGATCAATGCCAGTTGCAACTAAAACTTTTGGATTGACCATGCCACAGCCACCCCACTCGATCCAGCCTTCACTGCGACAAGTGCGGCAAGGTGCATCTGGGTTATCAACGGAAGTGCCGCGGCAAACGAAGCACTGCAGATCAACTTCTGCTGATGGTTCAGTGAATGGGAAGTAAGACGGACGCAGACGTGTGACGATGCCTTCGCCGAACATCGATTGCGCGAAATGATCTAGCGTTCCCTTAAGGTCTGCCATCGTGATGCCCTTGTCGATTACTAGACCTTCGACTTGGTGGAAAACCGGTGAGTGCGTGGAATCAAGTTCGTCAGTGCGGAAAACTCGGCCTGGACAAATCACATAGATCGGTAATTCGCGATTTAGCATCGAACGAATCTGTACAGGTGAAGTGTGAGTACGTAGAACGATGCCGGAATCTTCGCTTCCGATGAAGAAAGTGTCTTGCATAGTGCGAGCTGGATGATCTGGCGCGATGTTTAGCGCATCGAAGTTAAGCCATTCGGATTCAATTTCTGGACCTTCGGCAAGTTGATAGCCAAGGGCAACGAACACATCAGCGATCTGTTCTTGAATTGTGGTTAGTGGATGACGGCCACCCTGGGCGCGCACTCCGGCTGCAGTGGTGACGTCCACTGATTCTTCGGCAAGTAATGCGGCGTCGCGTAGGGATTCAAGTTCTTGGGTGCGTGCGGCAAGTGCGGAGTTAACTGCGCCGCGGGACTCTCCCATTCGCTTGCCAGCTTCTGCCTTGGCAGCAGGTGGCAATGCACCAATCTCACGATTAGCTAGCGACAGTGGTGAGCGATCTCCAGTGTGGGCTAGGCGAACTTCTTTGAGTTCATCAAGGGAATTCGCTGCTGTAATCGCCGAAATGGCCTCAGCAACAAAGCCTGCCAAGACCTCAGGAGAAAGTGTCGTTACTTCTACTGGGTCAAAAGACTTATTTGGGGCGCTCACAAGAGCAATCTTATCGGGAAAACGCCTTAATCTTGTCGAGCGCGTCCATGACCCAAAGGGATTCACGCAGACTTGGTAACCAGACTTGCTCACCATTGATTCGATTGCCGACTGCTTCAATCATCAAGGTAAAGGGATCTACGGGCGCGAAGTTTTCCACGTGGTCGCCGATTTGAATTGAGCTGGCTTCTTTCCAAGATGTGAAGGCTTGGCCGGTCGGGAACTCTATCTTTGCGCTATCGCCAAAAATCACGAGTGATTGTTTTTCGTCTTGCTCAAATGAAGTTAGCGCCGAGACAGCTACTGAACCACCTAGGGTTGCGGCCACCTGAGTTGTTAAGTCGATTCCAGTTGGACCAATGTTCGCTGTCGCTGAATCAATCTTGAGTTCGCCGGTCTTTGCTGCCAATGCTGCCCACACATGCGCTTGATATGGACCAACATCCAACAAACTTCCGCCACCCATTTCGGGCACCAGGCGATAGTTCTCAGTGAACGTCGTGGTGAAAGTGAAAGCGGAATCAATGTTTTGCAGTTGTCCAATATCACCATTGCGAACTAACTCAACAACTCGCGCAAAGCGTGGATGCCAACGAGTCCAAATCGCTTCGACAAGTAGTTTGTCATTTGCGATTGCAGCATCTGCCATTAACTTTGCTTC
>JBIKSW010000012.1:0-9003 GCA_044348415.1 Candidatus Nanopelagicales bacterium | reverse complement strand
CGGGTGGTCGCCCGTATCATTAGCTTCGACATCATCCTCGAAGTTGTTTGTGAAGACGATGAAGCGCTTCTTGAAGTGATCAATCGTAAAATCCGTGCGATTCCTGGGGTCCGCCGCACGGAAACTTTCATGTATTTGAAACTGCGTAAGCAGAGCTATACCTGGGGAACCCGCTAACTAAAACATTGGATACGTAATGACAGCACTAGAAGATAGAACAACTAACTCCGCAACTTCAGACATGGCGCGCGATCGGCTATGGATGCACTTCACTCGTCACTCAACATACGAAAATGGTGGCGAAGTTCCAATCATTTCTCGTGGTGAAGGTGCATACATCTACGACGAACAAGGACGTAAGTACCTTGATGGTCTTGCCGGTTTGTTCACAGTTCAAATTGGTCACGGCCGTCGCGAACTTGCTGAAGCCGCTGCCAAGCAAATGCAGGAACTATCCTTCTTCCCACTTTGGTCCTATGCCCATCCAAAGGCAGTAGAACTTGCTGAGCGCCTAATTAGTTATGCGCCATCTTCCTTGAACCGCGTTTTCTTCACCACTGGTGGTGGCGAAGCCGTTGAGTCAGCTTGGAAAGCAGCAAAGATGTACTACAAGCTAACTGGTCGCCCGATGAAGCATAAAGTCATCAGTCGCGCAGTTGCATATCACGGCACACCACAGGGTGCGCTTGCAATCACTGGTATTCCTGATGCCAAGAAGTATTTTGAACCGTTAACCCCAGGTGGTTTCCGCGTACCAAACACAAACTTCTACCGCGCTGAGTACCACGCTGATGACATCAAGGCATTTGGTCGCTGGGCTGCAGATCGCATCGAAGAAGCAATTCTTTTCGAAGGCGCTGACACAGTTGCTGCGGTATTCCTTGAACCAGTTCAAAACTCTGGTGGTTGCTTTCCGCCACCACCGGGATACCTAGAACGCGTTCGCGAAATTTGCGATCAGTACGACGTGTTGATGGTTGCAGATGAAACCATCTGTGCTTTCGGTCGTATTGGTGACATGTTTGCGATGAAGCGCTTTGGCGTTGATCCAGACATCATCACAACTGCAAAGGGCATGACTTCGGGCTACTCCCCAATCGGCGCAATGCTAGTTGGCGACAAGGTGTTCGAACCATTCAAGAAGGGCAATACTTACTTCGCACATGGTTACACATTTGGTGGTCACCCAGTTTCGGCAGCTGTTGCTTTGGCAAACCTTGATATCTTCGATAAAGAAGGCATCAACCAGCACGTTCGTGACAATGAAAATCAATTCCGAAAGACTCTTGAGAAACTTAATGATCTGGACATCGTTGGCGATGTTCGTGGTGAAGGTTACTTCTACGGAATTGAACTTGTTAAAGACAAGGCCACTAAGGAATCCTTCAACGATGATGAGTGCGAGCGCTTACTTCGTGGCTACCTGTCAAAGGCACTGTTCGAGAACGGTCTGTATTGCCGCGCCGATGATCGTGGCGACCCGGTAATCCAGCTAGCTCCGCCACTAATTTGTGGACAAGAGCAGTTCGACGAAATGGAGCAAATCTTGCGTCACGTTCTGACTGAAGGACAAAAGATTCTCTAATGAATAAGCCAGTAGGAGCGACGGACCGAACTTCGGTCCGTCGCTTTCCTGAAAAAGCAGTTAAAGATCGCGCTGAAGTATATGCAATTCTTGATGCAGGTCTAGTTGCCCATGTTTCCTGCGTAGTTGATGGCCAACCTTTTGTAATGCCAGTTGGCTACGCCCGTGATGGAGATCGCGTTTTGTTCCACGGCTCCACAGCTTCCAGGCTTTTTAAGAATTTAGCTGCCGGTCAAGCTTGCTGCTTTACCGTCACGTTGCTAGATGGCATGGTGCTAGCTCGTAGCGCATTTGAATCCAGCATGCATTACCGATGTGTTATCGCTTTGGGTAGTTGTGAAGTTCTTGAAGGCGATGAAAAAGAAGCGGCTCTGATTCGCATTACAGATCACTTGCTTCCTGGACGAACTGACGAGGCTCGAAAAGCAGCACCGAAAGAATCAAAAGCAACTTTGATGCTGGCAATGAATCTTGATGAAGTTTCCTGCAAGGTAAGTGAAGGCGATCCAGATGATGTGCCGAGCGACCTTACAGATCCAATTTACTCAAACATCTGGGCAGGCTACGTACCGATGAAGGAAGTATTCGGTGAACCAGTTGCCGATCCAATGACAACTGAAAAGAAAATTCCGACTCCGGACTACATCAAAAAATGGAAGCGCTAAGTAGAAAGTAATTGAAATGACTGACTACCGATCAAAATCTTTATGGTGGAATACCTTGCCAGAAGAATTGGCAACCTCGTCTAGATACACTCTGCACTCTGACATCGATGTCGATGTTGCAATTGTCGGCGCGGGATACACCGGGCTTTGGACTGCTTATTACTTACAACAACGCGATCCAAACTTAAACATCGCAATCATTGATGCCGAAGTTGCTGGGTATGGCGCTTCAGGTCGCAATGGTGGTTGGTGTTCGGCCTACTTCCCTACTGAGATCGACAAGCTTGGAAGACTTCATGGCCGAGAGTCTGCTCGCGCGATGCAAGATGCCATGCATGACACCGTCACTGAAATTGAGAACGTCGTAAAGGCTGAAGGCATTGACTGCGAGTGGCAACGCGGCGGCACTATTTCTTTTGCTCGTACCCCACTGCAGTGGCAGCGCGCCCAGGATTACATTCATCACTGGGAGGAATGGGGCTATGGCGCTGAGCACTATGCATTGTTGAGTGCTGGGGAAGCCAAAGAACGTGCGCAAGCGACAAATCTCTTTGGCGCTACCTACACACCACACGTTGCTGCCATCAACCCAGCAAAGTTAGTTCGGTCTTTGGCCAATTTGGTTGAAAAGCGTGGTGCCACAATCTATGAACACACTGCCGCTACCAAAATTGAGTCAAACAAGGTAACTACAAGTGGTGGTGTCATTAATGCGCGATACATTGTTCGCGCAACCGAGGGGTACACCAAAACATTGGAAGGCCAGACACGAAAGCTTGTTCCAATCTATTCATTAATGATGGCTACTGAGCCGCTTAGTGCAGATGTTTGGGATCAGATTGGTTTAGCGCAACGCGAGACTTTCGGTGATTTCAGAAACTTGATCATCTATGGACAGCGCACCGCAGACAACCGCTTTGCCTTTGGTGGACGTGGCGCGCCATATCACTTTGGTTCATCGATTAAGGATGAGTACGACCAGCACAGCAAAGTTCATCCTTCGTTACTGGGCGTTTTAGCTGAACTGTTCCCCGTTGTTGCAAATGCCAAAGTTACCCACACTTGGGGCGGCCCACTTGGCGTAGCTCGCGACTGGATGGCTTCAGCTGGAATCGATCGCAAGACCGGAATTGCGTGGGCTGGTGGTTACGTCGGAGATGGCGTTGGCACTACTAACCTTGCTGGTCGCACGCTTGCAGACTTGATCACTAATCAGGAAACTAGCTTGACCAAGCTGCCTTGGGTAAATCACAAGTCTCCTAACTGGGAAGTTGAGCCACTGCGGTGGATCGGTGCAAATGCTGGACTTCAAATCATGACTCGAGCAGATCACGCTGAAGACAAAACGGGTAAACCTTCAAAACTTGCGGGCGTCGTTTCAAAACTTTTAGGACAATAAGTAATGACCGCAATCGTTTTAGCGCTTATCTGTGCCGTTAGTTATGGCGTTGCAGATTTTTGGGGCGGCCTAGCCACTCGTCGTGGCTCAATTTGGAAAGTACTGCCAATCATTGTTGCTGCCGGAATCGTGACGTTGGGTCTTGCAGTTCCATTCTTTGGCGCAACGTTTAGTCAAGGCGCGATTATTGCCGGTGTTGCAGCGGGACTTTCTGGAACTATCGGATACATCTTCATCATGTATGGACTTGCTCTTGGTCCCATGAGTGTGGTTGCGCCAATTTCTGCAGTGATAGGCGCGATGATTCCGTTTGCAGTTGGATTCTGGCGCGGTGAGACGCTTTCCACTGTTGGATTCATTGGCGCTGGGTTAGCCTTCGTTTCAATTGTCTTAGTAAGTCGCTCGACAGCAGATGCCACGCACCCAGTGACCGCAAAAGCAGTCATCGTCGCAATCATTGCAGGTCTAGGTATTGCTGGATACCTACTCGGTATCAGTGGTGGACCTGACGATAGTGGATTGGCACCAGTAATCGTGGGTCGGTTAGTTACGGGTGGCATCTTCGTCTTTATTGCGATTGCTAAATGGAAAACGATTCGCCAGGGCGCAATTGATTACAAACTTGCGATTGCTTCCGGTTCGCTGGATGTTGTTGGTGGAACTACGTTTATGTTGGCTACTCGCGCAGGCGACTTAGTTTTGGTTGCCGTAGTAGCTGCACTTTACCCAGCATTCACTGTTCTACTTGCCAGATTTGTTTTGCATGAACGCATGGAACGGCATCAGTTGATTGGTTTAATTGGCGCGGGCGCAGCAGTTGCACTTTTGGCTTCCAGTTAACCAATAAACTTCAAACCTAATGTCTGCCATCCTGCTCGCCTTTGCCTGCGCCCTGTCATATGGCTTTGGTGATTATTTTGGAGGCCTAGCAACGAGAACGAGTCCGCTCTTTAAAGTTCTGCCAATTACCGTTGGTACTGGACTTGTTTCGCTTTTACTAGCTGCGCCATTTTTGGGTGCTGACTTTAGTCGAGCAGCAGTTACTGCTGGATTATTTGCAGGGCTTTCTGGTGTCGTTGGATATATCTTTGTTTTGAAATCTCTGGGACTTGGCCCAATGGGAGCGGTTGCTCCAATCACCGCACTGGTTGCAGTAATCATTCCATTTAGCGTTGGGTTGTTTCGTGGCGAGCGCCTAACTATTTCAGGATCTATCGGCGCACTGCTAGCTATGGCATCGATCGTGTTGGTAAGTAGATCTACGCGAGATGCTACTCACCCACTAACTAAGACGGCAGCAATATTTGCAGTCTTTGGCGGATTTGGTTTTGCCGGATTCTTATTGAGTGTTGGTAGCGCACCAATTGGGTCTGGGCTCTCCCCGGTCATCACTGCTCGATCATTAACCATGGTTATCTTCTGTGTCACAGCATTAGTGCTCTGGAAATCACTGGCCGGCAAGCCCGTTGATACCAAGCGAGCTATGGCATCTGGTGCTTTGGATGTTTGGGGTGGCACTACTTTCATGCTGGCCTCCCAACGAGGGCAACTTGTCGTGATCTCGGTTATTGCAGCTCTTTATCCTGCGATTACGGTATTGCTGGCGCGGATATTCCTAAAGGAGCGCCTGGAGCGTCACCAAGTTATTGGCCTCTATGGGGCTGGCATCGCCGTAGTTTTGCTGACAATTTCCTAGTAAATTAGGGACCAATCGCCCACCAAGGGTGCTTGAAGATTGGATCCAATCTGTGATAAATTGGATCCAATTCCAACGATAGGAAACCCAATGGCCGCGCCACAACATCCATTTGAGCTTTATGCAATCGACAGCCTGTTCAATGACGAGCAGCTTGCAATGCGCGATGCAGTTCGCAAATTCGTTGATGATCGCATTAAGCCGCACGTTGGCCAGTGGTTTGAAGATGGTGAGTTCCCAGCCCGCGAATTGGCAAAGGAAATCGGCCAAATGGGTATGTTCGGTATGCACTTAGAGGGCTACGGCTGTGCCGGTACGGATGCGACTTCCTATGGTCTGGCTTGTCTAGAACTTGAAGCTGGCGACTCAGGTCTTCGTTCCTTTGTTTCCGTACAGGGTTCCCTGGCAATGTTTGCTATTTGGAAGTTTGGCTCTGAAGAACAAAAGCAAGAATGGTTGCCACGTATGGCAGCTGGCGAAGCACTTGGTTGCTTTGGTCTAACTGAAGCTGATGCTGGTTCTAACCCAAGTGAGATGCGTACGAACGCTAAGCGCGATGGTGATGACTGGATTCTTAACGGTTCAAAGATGTGGATCACAAACGGAAACATTGCAGATGTTGCAATCGTTTGGGCTCACACTGACAACGGCATTGAAGGCTTCGTAGTTCCAACAAACACTCCTGGCTTCAAAGCCAACTTGGTGAAGCACAAGATGTCACTCCGCGCATCGATTACCAGCGAATTGGTGTTTGAAAATGTTCGCCTACCGGCCTCTGCGGTATTGCCTGAGGTGCAAACTCTTCGTGGCCCACTTTCCTGCTTGTCTGAAGCTCGCTTTGGAATCTTGTTCGGTGTAGTCGGCGCCGCTCGCGATTGCTTGGAAACAGCCATCGATTACCAGTTGAACCGTCATCAGTTCAACCGCCCACTTGCTGCCTTCCAGTTGTCACAGCAAAAGCTTGCTGACATGGCGATTGCTACAGGTAATGGCATGTTGCTTGCTGCTCACCTTGGAAAGCAAAAGGACCAGCACCTACTTCGTCCAGAGCAGGTCAGCGTCGGCAAGAAGAACAATGTTCGTATGGCACTTGAAGTGGCTCGCGAATCTCGTTCAATGCTTGGCGGTTCCGGCATCACGTTGGAATACCCAATCATTCGCCACATGAACAACTTAGAAAGCGTTTACACCTACGAAGGTACAAACGAAATCCACACTTTGGTGGTTGGTCAAGCACTTACTGGAATTGCGGCTTACGCCGACTACAAGGCCTAGTTACTTAACAGAAAAGCCCCCGATCGCTCGGGGGCTTTTTCTATTGGACTTAAATCCAGCGGGTGATCTTACGCCCTTGTTTATCTGTGAAGTTTCCGGTGATGGAAATGATTACATCATAGATCCACCAAATTCCAAGTCCACCAATGGTGAAGAAGAAAAGCAATCCAGTTCCAATTTTTCCAACGTAAAAACGATGAACTGTTGGAAGCAGGATCAAGAACAAAACAATTGGCAAAATGGTCTTGTTAGTTTCACCTTGATCTGGTTTTGCAATTTCTGAGAAACCAACAGGTGGAGCTGGTGGCGGCGTGAAGCCAGCATTATTGTCTGACATTTTGCTCCTTAAGCTTCTTTTGGTTTTCGGGTTAAAGCTTTATCAATTCCCCAGTAGATTCCAGCGACGATTAAGGATGCGAACAAAATTCCCATCACAAATGTCACGACATAGGCATAGCCAAATGAAACTACGTCAAAGAAGTCATACGGATACTTGCCGATGATTGCGCCACGGAACAAGGTATAGAACACGTAAATGATTGGCAAAACCAAAGCAGCTGCAATGTTCTTTAGGGTGAACCAGCCACGCGGACCAGCTATGACAAACACCAAGACCGTGATTAAGGGAGTTATGGTGTGCTGAATTGGGCTCGTGATTTGGTTTAGTCCTTGTGGTGGGTAATTCGGGCCAAGTAGCAAGTTATAAACCACACCAGTTACCGTGATCATCAAAATACTGTCGATTCGAATCACTCGGAAAATCTTTCCATCACGCCCTGGATTTAAGTAAAGAAGTGTCATTACTATGCCAACTACAATCTGACTCCAAATTGTGAAGTAGCTAAACAGGTCAAGAAGTCGCTCTGGGGCGCCAGCCAGGCCAGATGCGTAGTCGCCCTCGTGTCCAAATTGCGAAGTTGGCGTTGATTCACCAGTGAATTTAATTTCTACCAACCCAAAGAGTTCGATGAAGGTTGTCATACCTAAACCGATCCAGGCACTAAGTGCGTTGATTCCAAATAGAGATTTACGAGTAGTTACTGAAAGAGCCATGGCACAACCCTATGACTTAGGGCATACCAATCAACGCTAATTTGGGTTGATTTTTAGGATTCGACTCTTAGTAAAGGTCGCAAAATGTCTAAAATCGAGGCATCTTCGATAGTGCTTGGGATATCCACGTGTTTGCCATCTGCAATCCCCCGCATGGTTTTTCGAAGCACTTTTCCAGATCGCGTTTTTGGCAGGCCAGGCACGACAACCACTTCATTCAAGGCTGCAACGGGACCGACCTCTTTTCGAACTAACGCCACTATTTCTTTGCGCAATTCTTCGGCATCAACTTGGGCGCCGGCTTTGAGCACAACGAATGCTTTTGGAATCTGGCCCTTAATAGCATCAGCCACACCAATCACTGCGCATTCTGCAACCATGTTGTGAGTAGCTACGACTGCCTCAAGTGACCCAGTGCTCAATCGGTGACCTGCAACGTTGATTACGTCATCCGTGCGACCCATTATGTAGACATAGCCATCTTCATCGATGTAGCCACCATCACCACTGGCATACATTCCTGGGAAAACCGTTAGATAGGAATCAATGTAGCGCTGATCATCTCCCCATAGAGTTGGCAAAGTGCCAGGGGGTAACGGCAAGGTAATCGCAATGTTTCCTTCGGTACCGGCTGGAAGTTCTTTTCCTGACTCATCCAGCACTTTGATGTCGTAACCAGGAATAGCAACTGTTGGTGAACCTGGCTTAATTGGCATTGGTTCAAGTCCACGCAAGTTGGATGCAATCGGCCAACCAGTTTCGGTCTGCCACCAGTTGTCTATAACTGGAACGCCTAGATTTTCTGTTGCCCAGTGATAGGTATCAGGGTCTAGTCGCTCACCAGCTAGGAATAGGTTTTCAAACTTAGATAGATCAGTCTTCTTGATGAAGTCGCCGTTGTAATCTTCTTTGCGGATTGCGCGAATTGCTGTTGGCGCCGTAAACAATCCTTTGACGCCATACTTTTCAATTACCCGCCAGAATGTTCCAGCATCAGGAGTGCCAACCGGTTTGCCTTCAAAAACAATTGTGGTTGCGCCTGCGAAAAGGGGTGCGTAAACAATGTATGAATGGCCAACAACCCAGCCAACATCAGATGCCGACCACCACATGTCACCGGCTTCAATGTTGTAAACATTTTTCATCGACCAAGTGAGTGCGACTGCGTGACCGCCGTTATCACGCACAATACCTTTTGGCTTGCCAGTTGTGCCTGAGGTATACAAAATGTAAAGCGGATCAGTGGCTGCTACTGATACGCACTCAGCAGGCTCGGCCATGGCCATGGCATCTTTCCAGTCCATATCAAGTGGACCAAGTTCAACTGGGT
>JBIKSW010000211.1:0-2510 GCA_044348415.1 Candidatus Nanopelagicales bacterium | reverse complement strand
GTTGCCATGTGTTTGCAGGCGTCGGCTCAACCTCTACATCAGAAGCAATCTCACTAGCGCAGCATGCAGAGAAGGCAGGATCAACGGGGATCATGTTGCTGCCTCCGTTTTATGCCGCGCCTAACTTCGCAGAACTACAAGTCTTTATGCGCTCAGTGGCAGAATCAATCTCGATTCCAGTTATGTACTACAACATTCCAAGTTCAACTGGCGTAACACTTAACGCCGAACAGATTGCCACTTTGGGTGAAATTCCAGGCGTTAACTACTTGAAGGACACTTCAGGTGACGCGGTAACTATGGCTGACTTACTTGCCAATCGCTCAGACAAAATCAAGGCGTTCAATGGCTGGGACACTTTGACATTCTTTGGTCTAGCCAGCGGCGCGGAAGCATCGGTTTGGGGCACTGCCACTGTCATTCCTGAATTAGCCGTTGCGCTCTATAACGCACTTGCTGTTAACAACGACTTAGCTAAAGGGCGAGAACTTTGGAAGAAGATTTGGCCGATCTGCGATTTCCTTGAATCAGTTAACTACTACGCAGGCATCAAGGCGGGTTGTGAATTAATTGGCGCACCTGTCGGTCCAGTGCGACCTCCTGGCCTTCCGCTATCCAACGAACAAAAAGCACACTTTGCAAAGTTGCTCAGCGCAGCAGGCGTGAAGACGGTTTAGTCATGGCTGAAAAACTAATAATCGAAACCATTGAAGCGCACGCTGAAGGCGAAGGCGGTCGCGTAATCACCAACATGGCTCACCTAGTTAAGGGCCAGACCATGAAAGAGCGGTTTGATTACTGTGAAGCAAACCTAGATTGGTTCCGCCACGCAATCTTGCACGAACCTCGCGGCTATCCAGCTTTATGCGCAGTGTTTATTCTTCCACCTGTAAATGAAGGTTCAGATTTCGGAATCATTGTTCTGGAGCAAGGTGGCTTTACAGCCATGTCGGGAAGTAACACGATGTGTGCTGTGACTGCAGCGCTGGAAAAAGGCATCGTCAAGATGCAAGAGCCTGAAACCACAGTCACTATCGACACTGCGGTTGGAACTATTTCAGTACTTGCCCGCTGCAAAGATGGCAAAGTTCTTGACGTGTCCATTCGTAACGTTCCAGCCTTCACGGTTTACATCGACAAAGTTGTTGACGTGCCTGAGTACGGTCCCATTCCAATTGACTTGGTATTCGGCGGACAGTTCTTCGCGCAAACCAACATTGCCAACGTTGGCCTTGAAATCAAGCCGGAAAATGCAAAAGCAATCACCCGTGCGGGTGCAGCAATCAAGTTCGCAGTCAACCAGCAACTTCAGTTCGAACACCCTGAGAATCCAAGTATCAACAAAGTTGGAATTGTGATTCTGCACAACGGTGACCGTGAACCTGGAAAGCAAGCGCGAAACTCTGCAATCCTTACCGGTGATAACTTAACTGCGGATCCGGAAACTTGGAAGGGCATGCTTGACCGCTCTCCTTGTGGAACTGGAACCTCAGCGCGCATGTCAGGTCTGTACAGCAGAGGACAACTTGCCCTTGGTGAAGAGTTTTCTCACATGAGCTTCTTGGGCACTAAGTTCTTTGGCCAAGTAAACGATCCAACCAAAATCGGTCAGTACGAAGCTGTCGTTCCAACAATTCGTGGCAGTGCCTGGGTCACTGGCGTAGCTACTTGGGAAATAGATCCAACAGATCCATTCCAAACTGGTTATACGTTGGGCGACATCTGGTAAGAGGCGACAGTTTGCGTGCGAGCGCTACTGCAAAAACCTCCGAAATCCGGTCCTAAAACAAAAGACACCCGTAGGTGTCTTTTGTTTTCTTGGTGGAGCTGAGGGGATTCGAACCCCTGACCCCTTGCATGCCATGCAAGTGCGCTACCAGCTGCGCCACAGCCCCGAACCTTGTCAATGTTAGTGGACGTTACTTATCATCACCAATTGCAGGCTCAGGTAACGATCCTGCGTTGTATTCCTGCAAGCGCCACTTCAAGCCTGGCAACTTTGGCATGCTTTCATCAAGTTCAGAAAGCACTGACCATTGTGCGTTGGCAAGCACTCCAAGAATGGTCCATTGCTCTGGTGCCAATCCCAATAGTCGGCCAAGCGCAGAACGTAAAGCACCACCATGAGATGCAACCACCAATGTTCCACCGGCTGGCACATTGACTAAAGCACTTTCTATGGCTTCAACAACACGTTCAGAAACTTCCCATCTGGTCTCGCCACCACCAGGACGGATTTCAGAGTCCCCGCCCCAGGCCGCGTAATCCTCTGGATACTTAGCAATGATTTCGTCGCGTGTCATACCTTGCCATTCGCCAGCAAAAGTTTCTCGCAACCGTTCATCCACGGTTAAATCGATGCCTGCCAAATTCGACAATGTCCGACCAGTTTCAAGTGCTCTGGATAGGTCACTTGCGATTACATGTGTTGGCTTCATCGCCAGCAAAGTTTGAGCCGCATGACGCGCTTGTTCGATACCAACATCATTTAGCGGAATATCAATCTGACC
>JBIKSW010000011.1:0-9059 GCA_044348415.1 Candidatus Nanopelagicales bacterium | reverse complement strand
GTGGCAAAAGTTGAGAATTCAAATCCTTTAGAAATTTCGAATCGGTCGATTGCCTTAATTAATCCAATGGTGCCTACCTGGATTAAATCATCAAGCGGTTCACCTCGATCGGCAAACTTACGTGCCATGAATGTCACTAACGGTAAGTGCCGCTCAATTAGGGCAGCACGAAGTCTCTCGTGTTCACTGGTACCTGCTTCTAGAGCTGCAAGTTGCTCAAACATCTCACGATCGGCTGACCGTAAGTCGTCTTTAGGCACTAGCCACCACTTTGGCAGTCAGTAACAATGTCACTAAGCCTGCCGGAGAAGTCTGAGTTGATACTTCATGCACCAAGGCACTCAGCACTGTCCAAGCAAAAGATGATTTATCCGGAGGAGGACTTCCAGCTGGACCGGTTAGCTCGATGTCTAGTTTCTCGGAGTGAATCTTGAATTGAATGGTGACAACACCAGACTGTGGTTTATGTGCAATCAGAACGGCAAATGCTTCATCAACTGCTAGTCGCAAGTCGTCAATTGCATCGATAGTTAAATCAGCATGTGCGGCAATGTGTGCAGCAGTGCTTCGAATTAACCCAACATATTCTGGTTCGGCCGGAACGGCTAAATCTATTGTGTTCACGTTACGACGTTAACCTATTTAATTGCCGCAGTGCGTCGTTTCAATCAGGCGATGCCAAACTATTCGCTGGCAAGATCCTTTAACTCTTGGCCGGAGACTCGATAAACCGTCCATTCATCCATTGCTTTTGCGCCCATAGCTCGATAAACATCAATCGCTGGCTGATTCCAATTCAAGACCCACCATTGGAATCTTGAATAGTCATTGTCGACACATACTTGAGCTAGCCGCTTCATTAAGGCTTTGCCCATTCCTTGTCCGCGAAATTGCGGTCGCACATAAAGGTCCTCAAGGTAGACACCATGCGTTCCGTCCCAGGTGCTGTAGTTCAAAAACCAAATTGCCATTCCAGCAAGTTGATCTGCATCTTCTGGATCTTCAACCACAAATGCATAAAGTGCAGGCTGGCCATGGGGAGTGTTGGCAACTCCAGATGAGGCGATGCTGTCATGCTGATCGTATTCCGCCGAAGAAAAATCGCGACCGAACAATGCCTTCATCAGGTGATGTTCGGTCGCGATTACTTCGTCTGGAGCTTTTTCGTACTCTGCTAACTCATTAATCATTTGATGCATTTGGGCTACATCTTCAGGCGTAGCCTCGCGCACCAAAATCATAAGAAAAGTTATCTACTTCTTTGAGTCAGCAAAGATTGCTGCGATTTCGTCGATCTTTGCGATCAACTGGTCAGCAACTGCTACGTCGTTTGTACCCTTGGTGCCACCGGCGCCAGCAAGCTTTGTAGCTTCGTTGAATAGTTCATTTAGATTTGGGTACTTCTCGAAATGAGGTGCCTTGAAGTAATCAGTCCAAAGAACCCATAGGTGTTCTTTAACTTGGTGTGAGCGATCTTCTTTGATTGCTACTGCACGGGCTTTGAAGTCTGCATCGTCTGATGCGTGGTACTTCTCCATGCAAGCCTTTACAGAAAGAGCTTCGATCCGAGCCTGGGCTGGATCGTAGATGCCACAAGGTAGGTCGCAGTGAGCGTTCACTGCAATTGTTGATGCGAAAAGCTTCATTATTCCTCCGAAGATATTGCGGATGCCCGCCTGCCTCCAGATTACCGCCGCTGGTTCGAGCCTGCAGAATAGGGCTGGAACAATAGGGATATGCGTTACCAGATGGCAGTGGTTTCAGGCTTAAGCATGATTCCAACTTTGGCTCCAGGCGAGCGCCTACTATTTCGCCTAGACGGCCCGATAGTTCTTGGTGACATCGTGGTTTTCAAGCGTGCAAATCAGTTCGACGTAAAGCGGGTTTTGCGAATCGAAGCTGACGGAATATTTGTCCAAGGGGACAATGACTTAGTCAGCACCGATTCAAGGACGTATGGGTTAATTCCACACGACGATGTACTAGGCGCAGTAACTTATCGAGTCTGGCCTAAGCCAGGACGAATCAAACAGGGATAAGCGTGTTTGCAAAGATCTGCCAAGCTAGCAGCGACTTTGCAACCAAACTCAACACAATGTAAATCCGCTCGCCATGCAAGTAGTTACTCCACTTACCTTGTGCCTTGTATTGCTTGTACTGAACCCAAGCAAAAGAATTAAACAACACAAAGATCGTCACGATGATTCCGTAAACGAATGCCGGAGCACTTTCAGTTGACGGGTTACCTGGCGAAATTACATAGATAGCAACAGCCAACCAAGGAACCATGCCAGTGATGCAACCAAAGATAAATGGAACCCAGCCACCATTTCCTGGCTGTTCGTACTTTTCTTGTAGCCAACCAAAAAGAATCATTGATGCGTTTACGCCAAAGATTGCAACAAGTGCAGTGATGTCTGCAATACCGGTAATTTGCGCGATCAGAACGATCATTACGGAAGAGCTGATTGAATACTCAACCCAACGGAAGTAATTGCGTTTTTCCTCTAAGCCCTTGCCGTAGCGACCAAAGAACTGTGGACTTGCGACGATGAAGTGAGCTACAGCTGAAAGCCCTAGGAATAGGGCGACCATTAGCGCAAGTGGAGTTTCAAAAACAGTTACTGGTTCTGAGTAAATAGTTCCTGGCGGACCAGCCATGTAAGTTGCCGTTACTGGCAGGCTGAAATCTGTTGATAGCGCCAACACGGCGGCCATTTGCAATAAGTGCACAACACCTGCGATTAAGTTAAATCGACGCAGGCTTGGAATCGTTAGTTTGCTCATGATTCAAGAGTAGTTTGCTCTTGTGTAAATCAAGCCAATTAACTCACTCAATTAGCACCAGAAAGCAACGAATTAAGGGACGATTACAAGCTTTCCTTGAATCTCGCCTTGTTCCATTAGTTCGTAACCTTGCTTTGCATCCTCAAGAGCGAAAACTTTCTGAATGTGTGGTCGCACTCCAGTTTCGCCAAGAAACTTAAGTAGCCCTTCAAATTCAGATCGAGTACCCATAGTCGAACCGACAACTTCAAGTTGTAAGAAGAACAAACGGTTCAAGTCCGCTGGGGGATTAGCACCACTGGTAGCCCCACAGATAACAATCTTTCCGCCTGGGCGCAAGCTTCGCATTGAGTGTGACCATGTTGCTTCGCCAACACTTTCCATAACCGCATCAACTTTGCCAGGTAAGCGCGCACCAGACTCAAATACTTCGTTTGCTCCAATTGACTTTGCGTACTCGCGCTTTGCTTCGTCTCGGGAAGTTACCCAGGTTACGAATCCAGCAGCGCTAGCAAGCTGAATAAGTGCAGTTGCAACACCGCCACCTGCTCCTTGGATAAGAACTGTGTCGCCTTTCTTCAAGCCGGATTTAGTGAACAGCATTCGATATGCGGTTAACCAGGCGGTTGGCAGGCAGGCAGCTTCTTCAAAGGTAAGGAAATCAGGTTTTGGAATCACGTTGTATGCCGGAACAGTTACGTACTGCGCATGGGTACCATCGTGAACCTCACTCAAAAGTGAACGCTTTGGATCTAGCGTCTCGTCGCCTTTAGAAGGATCACCCAGTACGGCATGAACAATGACTGCAGTTCCATCGTCTAAGGTTCCTGCGGCATCAGAGCCGAGAACAATAGGTAGATTTTCCGGGGCTGTTGCCACGCCACGTAATGTCCAAACATCGTGATGATTGATGGCTGCTGCTTTAACAGCAACGCGTACCCAACCATCAGCAACAACTGGATCTGGATGATCACAAATAGAAAACCCTTCAAAAGGATTTTCCTGATTTCCACTTACTGCAACTACAGCGCGCATTAGACATCTTCCTCATCATCATCAAGTCGCGCTAACCAGGTTGCTAGGCGCTCAGTTGGTACTTCAAAGTCAGGAAACGTGTCAACAAATTCCCGCATCCGTTCAGCTAGCCACTCAAACGTCACTTCTTCTTCGCCGCGACGCTTTTCCAGCTCTTCAATTCCTCGGTCAGTAAAGTACATAATCAGTCCTTCCGAGCAAGCCGACTAGCTAAATGCCTGGGCAACAAGTGCCTGCTGCTCTAATTCACTGCGATGGTGTGAGCCAACCGCTGGAGAACTTGAAGCTGGTCGTGAGATACCGGTGATCGCACGGTTAATCAAAGCTGGCAAATTCATTGCCATGAAACTCCAAGCACCTTGATTAGCAGGCTCTTCTTGTACCCAGCGAACATTCTGCAGATTCTTGTAACGTGCTAGCTCAGGAGGCAATGTGATTGCAGGCAGTGGGTAAAGACGTTCAAGTCGAACAATCGCCACGTCTTTACGTCCCTGCTTTTCGCGCTCGGCTGCGAGATCGTAGTAGACCTTTCCACTGCAAAGTAGGACAGAGGTTACGTCATCTGGATTAACAGTTGTATCGCCAATGATGGCCTTGAAAGTTCCTTCGGTGAAGTCGCTAACTTTCGAAGTTGCAAACTTTGCTCGAAGCAGTGACTTAGGCGTAAACACAACAAGCGGTCGGGTCAAAGTTGACTTTACTTGCCAGCGCAACAAGTGGAAGAAACTTGCTGGAGTCGTTGGCATTGCGACCGTGATGTTGTCTTGAGCGCACTGCTGCAAGAAGCGCTCAACTCGCGCAGATGAGTGATCTGGCCCTTGGCCTTCGTAGCCGTGCGGTAGCAATAGAACAACGCTGCTCTTTTGCGCCCACTTCTGCTCGCCTGTTGTTATGTACTCATCAATGATGGTTTGTGCACCGTTAGCGAAGTCGCCGAACTGTGCTTCCCACATAGTTAAAGCTTCTGGGCGGATTACTGAGTAGCCATATTCAAATCCCATTGCTGCGTATTCACTTAGCAAGGAATCGTAAACATCCAGTTTCGCTCCGGCTTCGTAACAAGTTTTAAGTGGCTTGTATTGCCAGCCAGTTTGCTTGTCCACAATCACTGCGTGACGATGGCCAAAGGTGCCACGACGACTATCTTGACCAGCAAGGCGAACGACGGTTCCTTCAGTAAGCAAAGATCCAATAGCTAATGCTTCGCCCATACCCCAATCGATTGCATCAGTTGCAACCATTTCGGCACGACGAGCAAGTTGTGGAGCTAGGCGTGGATGAACTGTGAATCCTTCTGGCATATTCGTCTGGCTAGCTACAACACGATCAATAACTTCGCGACTGATTGCTGTTGGAACTTCCCAAGTAGGAGTTTGTGGCGCGAGAGTTTGCTGACCATGAGAGATAACTTCAGATGCTGACGAATTGAAGTGTTCAGCTGACTCAGACTTAGTGGCCTGGAATACACCTTCAAGTTCGTCTTGGTAATGCTTAAGAGCTGCTTCGGCTTCTTCCAGTGTGATGTCACCACGACCAACAAGTGCTTCAGTGTAAAGCTTTCGCACTGAACGTTTTTGATCGATGATGTCGTACATAAGTGGCTGAGTTAATGAAGGATCGTCAGCTTCATTGTGTCCACGACGTCGGTAGCAAACCAAGTCAATGACAACATCCTTATGGAAAGCCTGGCGGAAGTCATAAGCCAATTGCGCTACCCGAACCACTGCTTCTGGGTCATCACCATTGACATGGAATACCGGAGCTTGAATGGTTCGAGCCACGTCAGTTGAGTAAACACTGGTGCGGCTGTATCTAGGTGAAGTTGTGAAACCAACCTGGTTGTTAATTACCAAGTGAATGGTTCCGCCGACTCGGTAACCCTGCAGTTGACTCATCTGAAGTGTTTCTGCGACCACACCTTGACCAGCAAACGCAGCATCGCCGTGCATAAGAAGTGGTAACACTGTGTACTTTTCGTTATTACCTTCGCCAGATTGAGCAATAATGTCTTGCTTCGCTCGAACGATGCCCTCAAGCACTGGGTTCACGGCTTCTAAGTGAGATGGGTTTGCGGCAAGGTAAACCTTTACTTCTTCGCCGCCTGCTGATTTGTAAGTGCTCTTGGTTCCGAGGTGATACTTAACATCGCCCGATCCTTGAACGGATTCCTCGCCGTAGTTGCCTTCAAATTCATTGAAGATTCGGCCGTAACCCTTGCCAGCTATGTTGGCAAGTACGTTTAGGCGACCACGGTGTGGCATGCCAATGCAAACTTCATCAAGCTGATCCTTGGCAGCTTCGATAAGTATCTGGTCAACAAACGGAATTGCGCTTTCGCCACCTTCAAGGCTGAAACGTTTTTGACCGACGTACTTTGTCTGCAAGAAGCTTTCAAAAGCTTCAGCTTCATTTAGTTTGCGAAGGATACGTAGCTGCTCATCGCGGTCGACCTTATCGTGCTTGCGTTCTAGGCGATCCTGAATCCACTTGCGCTGTTCCGGATCCTGTAGATGCATGTATTCAATACCGATAGTTCGGCAGTAAGCATCACGCAGAGTTCCTAGAATGTCTCGCAGCATGGCAAATGGGCGACCGCCAAATCCACCTGTGGCAAACTCGCGATCCAGATCCCACAAAGTCATTCCATGATTTGCAATGTCAAGATCTGGGTGTGATCGCTGGTGGTATTCCAGTGGATCGATATCAGCCAACAAGTGACCGCGCACTCGGAAGGCATGAATCATTTCCTGCACTCGAGCAGTTTTATCTAGATCTGCATCATGTGATGTTGCTAGATCTTGTGCCCAGCGAATCGGCTCGTATGGAATTTGCAGGGAACGGAAAATGTCATCGTAGAATCCGTCGGTACCAAGAAGTAGTTGATGAACGCGACGCAAGAAATCACCAGATTGAGCACCCTGAATTACTCGGTGATCGTATGTGCTGGTGAATGTCATGATTTTGCTGACTGCATTTCTGGCTAACGCATCATCAGAAGCGCCTTGCCATTCTGCTGGGTAATCCATGGCACCCACACCGATGATTACACCCTGTCCTGGCATCAATCTAGGAACTGAGTGAACGGTTCCGATTGTTCCTGGATTGGTAAGGCTCGCAGTTGTTCCTTGGAAATCTTCAACTGCAAGTTTTCCAGAGCGGGCTTTACGAATTACGTCTTCATAGCCAGCCCAAAAAGCAGCAAAGTCCATAGTGTCAGCGGACTTGATGCACGGAACAAGTAACTGACGTGACCCATCTTCTTTAGCTAGGTCAATTGCAAGTCCTAGTCCAACTTGCTGATGTCGAGCAATTGCAGGCTTGCCATCAATAGTTGTGTAGGAAACATTCATGTCTGGCATTTCGCGCAAGGCTCTAACGATTGCGAAGCCGATGATGTGAGTAAAGCTAACTTTTCCGCCGCGACCACGCGCTAGATGATTGTTAATCACGATGCGATTGTCGACCATTAGTTTCGCAGGAACTGCGCGGACTGAAGTCGCAGTTGGAATTTCAAGACTGGCTTCCATGTTTGTTACAACACGAGCCGAAGTTCCTTTAAGTTTTTCAATAACATCATCAGCAAGTGATGCTGGTGCGGGCTTGGAAACTGCCGCAGCACTTTCGGCAACAACAGGAGCTTGTGTCGCCGAAGTGGCAACCGGCTGCGCAGACGCATCTGGTGTGACTGCAGGCGCTACTGGAGCAGCAGATTTCTTGGTTATTGCATGTGGTGAATGTTCAGCCGGAGAGTAGTCAGCGAAAAAGTCCCACCAGGCTGGATCAACGGATTGCTTGTCTTCTAAAAACTGTTGATACAACTCGTCAACGAGCCAATCGTTTGCACCAAATGGACTATTTGTTGGTCCGGACACGGCTTGGGGGCCTTCCTTGTTGAACTCGAGGTACTGCTTTATAAGGAAATCGTATCGCCCATCTGACAAGGGCTTCAACGTGCATAAGCCATTGGGCTAGGGCAGGGTAAGAGCATGACATCTTCGCCCAATTTTGATTCGAATTATTCCGACCTTGCCGAAAAAGTGGTCTTGATTACAGGCGGTTCTCGTGGGATTGGCTTAGCTGCAGCCAAATCTCTAGGTGCACTGGGTGCCACGGTTGTGCTTGTTGGTCGAAACCCAGAGAATCTCGACTTAGCCATATCGGATCTTTTGAGGCAGGGGATAGATGCAGACAGTATCTGTGTCGACGTTTCCGATGGGGTGGAAGTGTTAGAGAAAGTGAGCCAACACTCATTGGCGCCGCAGGCAGACATATTGATTAACTCAGCTGGTGTAATGAGCGAGAAAATGGCGAAGACTCTGCGTACTTCTCAGGAAGAATGGCGACGAGTTATGGGAATCAATCTTGATGGCACATTCAATATGATTTCTGCAGTCGGCCCGCAAATGGCACAACGCAAGTCAGGTCGAATCATTAACGTGTCAGCATGTCTAGGCAGATTCACTGGACCAGGCTTAGCGGGAGGTCTAGCTCCTTATCGAATTTCCAAGACTGCAGTAAATGCATTAACAAAGAACCTGGCAGCAGAGCTCGGAAACGGAAGTCGCGGAGTATTAGTTGACGCAATGTGTCCGAACCACACACGAACTGACATGGGTGGACCAGATGCGCCGCGAAGTCCAGAAGAAGCTGCCGACACCATCGTCTGGCTAGCAACAAGAGAGCACACAACAGAAACTCAAACTGGATTACTTTGGGAAGATCGCCAGATTGTCCCTTGGTAATAACTTTTACTGTCCTCGCAAATGAATATGAGCTGCGTTCTTCACGGCATTTGATTCGAAGTAAGCGCGTTCGCGATCTTTCCAAATCAGCATCTCATCACGGACACCTTCGCCGTCTCTTTGCACCACGCGATCTAGAAGCAAATCATCGTCTGCTTCAACCCAAATAGCCTGAGATACAAACTTGCGCAGTGCGGCGTGACCCGAGCCAACACCTTCAATTATGAAAACTGGAGTAAGTGGCAACTCTGACCAATTCGCATACTTACCTTGATGCCAGTCGTACTTTAGAAACTTTGGATTTAAGCCATTTCTAATTGGCGCCAAAATCCAAGCCTCAATGCGATCAAATAACTTTTGACCTAAGGCGTCATCCCAACCTTCATATAGTTCATCCATATGGACCACGCTGATGATGCCATTGGAAGTCGTCAACTCACTTGCTAACTCATTTGCCAAAGTTGTTTTTCCAGATCCGGCAGGCCCATCGATAGT
>JBIKSW010000210.1:0-2525 GCA_044348415.1 Candidatus Nanopelagicales bacterium | reverse complement strand
TCTGTTGTCCAAGAAACTCGTCACTGGCATGAAGACACTGGCATTTCAACATCTGGTCGGGCAAAGTCAGATGCTGAAGATTACCGATACTTCCCTGAACCTGATTTGCTACCAATCGCGCCATCCCGAGAATGGGTTGAAGAACTTCGCGCCGCACTTCCAGAGAATCCTGCAGTTCGCCGGGCTCGCTTGGTTGCAGACTGGGGCTTAAGCGAAATCGACATGAACACCGTAGTGAATTCAGGTGCCCTAGATCTAATTGTTGAAGCCGTTGATGCTGGTGTTGAACCTGCAGCTGCTCGCAAGTGGTGGACTGGTGAATTGTCACGAATTGCAAACGATCGTGGAATTGAACTGGAAGAGCTTCCAGTAACACCCGCACATCTAAAACGTCTTGAAGAATTGATCTCTGCAGGATCATTAAATGACAAGTTGGCACGCCAAGCACTCGAAGGTGTAATTGCTGGCGAAGGCGACATTGACGCCATCGTCGCAGCGCGTGGTTTAGCTGTTGTCTCTGATGACGGTCCATTGCTGGCAGCAATTGATGAAGCATTAGCTGCAGATCCAGCAGTTGCTGAAACCATCAAGTCAGGCAAACTTGCAGCTGCTGGTTCAGTAGTTGGCGCTGTTATGAAGGCAACTCGTGGTCAGGCTGATGCGGCTCGCGTTCGCGAATTGCTTTTCGAAAAACTTGGCGTTTCTGAGTAGTTAACGAGTAAAGCTTGGGCGAAATTCTCCCAAGTCCAGAACTCGTTCAATAATCGCCATAGCTCGAACTAATCCTTTTTCGTCATTCGCGCGAGCGGCAACACCCATTCCAACCGGCAAGCCATCGACTAATCCCATCGGCAACGAACCGAGCGGCCAGCCTGCAATTGCAGGCGCATGCGTCATCCAACTGGCATTTCCAAAATCATCACCTTGACCAAGTGTGGAGACCCAAGCTGGCGCGTAAGGAATTCCAATCAGCACATCTACGTCAGTTAGTGCGGGGGATAGCACTTGATTGATTGCCCAATCCAAGTTTCGCTCGCGGGCAACTTTGTAAGTTTCGTTTCTACCACCTGAGGCAAGGGCAAGATCAAAGTATTCCTGGTCAAAGTGCGCCAGCTCAATTTCTGAATTCTGTTTGTTGAATTCCACGACTTCCGCAAGAGATTGAACTCCATCACCAGCGCGCTTGCTCAAGTAATTCGAAAGATCTTCAACGAGTTCGTGAAATAGCACGACACCTTCATCGTCGCCAGCTTGTTCAGTCATTTCTGGTAAGTCGATTTCTACCAACTGAATTCCAGCATCGATAAGTTTTGCTACTGAATCTTCGAAAAGCTTGTTAGCACCCTCATGACTAGTCATCCAAGAACGTACAACGCCAATGCGAAGTGGCTCATCGTTGTTACAGAGATCAACTAATCCAGTTTGACCAGTTAGTACTTCGAGTAACATCGCAGCATCTTCGACACTTCTGGCAAGAGGACCCGGCACATCTTGGCTGCAGCTAACTGGAACCACGCCCGTTACAGATACCGAGCCAACGGTTGGTTTAATTCCAACAACGCCATTTAGTGATGCTGGACAAACAATAGAACCATCAGTCTCAGTTCCAACTGCAAATGGAATCAATCCGGCGGCAACCGCAGCACCTGAGCCAGAAGAAGACCCACCTGCACTGTGTTTGTAGTTCCAAGGATTCGCAGTTAATCCACCAACTGCTGACCAGCCACTTGTGGATTTTCCAGAACGAATGTTTGCCCACTCCGAAAGATTTGTACTCCCCATAATGATTGCGCCTGCTGCGCGAAGCCGAGTAACCAATTCGGCATCCTCAACAACGGTGCGTCCTGCGAGAGCAAGTGATCCAGCGGTTCCTGGCAACCCAATTGCCTGAATGTTGTCCTTAATCAGAACTGGAATCCCGAACAGTAATCCGGCTGTTTGACTCGAGTCACAGACTTCGGCTTGATTCATCAAGTCACTTGAAATCGCCAGGACAGACTGCAGTCCGCTGTCACAGTCGTCAATTAATTGAATGCGATGCAACAGAGTGCTAACGAGTTCAACACTGGTGAAGTCGCCAGCGCGTCGGCCTTCAACTAAGTCAAAGGCTGAAGTAAATCCAACATCAGCAGTACTTGAGTCAGGATCGGTCATTCACCTATGGTGACACATGCCCACCGGATGTTCATTGGGAATCGAGTAGTTGCCAGAATGGACCCATGACTCGTCACATTATTGCACCGGACTGGATCGTCAATGGCTATGTATTTCCAGAGGATGTTCAAGTTACCGAATGCGATGATCTTGCTGATTTAGCAGAATCGGAAATTGCCAATGCCGATTTTGTAGTTCTTCCTTATGAAGGATCTGCAATCTCGATCGAGGAAGCCATCTCTCGAATGACAAACGTTAAGGTCATTCAAACACTGACTGCAGGTTTTGATAATGTTCAACCTTTTGTGCCTGCACATGTAACCTTGTGCAACGCTGCTGGTGTTCACGATGATGCAACTTCTGAACTAGCG
>JBIKSW010000209.1:0-2538 GCA_044348415.1 Candidatus Nanopelagicales bacterium | reverse complement strand
GATCGTCGAACATCGTGATGCCTCCGATGCAGAACTACTTGTCGCTGAAGTTAACTCCGGAGTTTATGCATTCGATGCCAAATTGCTGCGGGAAAGTCTGGCGAAGCTAACAACGAACAATTCACAAGGTGAACAGTACTTAACGGACGTATTGGGAATCTTGCGCAGCGAAGGTCATGACGTTTCAGCAGTTGCAACTTCAGAAGAAAACATTCTTGGCGTGAACGACCGTCGACAACTTGCTGATGCAGGTGCAATTTTGCGAAACCGCATCAACAATGAATGGATGCTGGCTGGCGTGACCATGGTGGATCCAAATTCAGTTTGGATTGATCGCACTGCAGTGCTTGAATCTGATGTAACGCTTTTGTCGAACGTATCAATCACGGGTGCCAGCACTATTCGTGGTGGCTCGACCATCGGACCAGATTGCTCACTGCATGACACGGTCGCAGATCAATGCGCAACAGTGATTCGAACTACTTCAAATGGCGCAGTTATTGGTGAAGGCGCAAACGTTGGCCCTTACACCTACCTTCGTCCAGGCACAGTTCTTGGAGCTGGCGCTAAAGCTGGTGGCTTTGTCGAGATGAAGAATGCCAACCTTGGTGTTAATGCCAAAGTTCCACACCTTTCATATGTTGGAGACGCCACTATTGGCGAAGGCACCAACATCGGTGCGGCCACAGTATTTGTTAATTACGACGGACAAGAAAAGCACCACACTCAAGTTGGCAGCCACGTTCGCATTGGCAGTGACACCATGCTGGTTGCACCGCTGGTTATCGGTGACGGCGCCTACACGGCTGCTGGCTCAGTAATTACTGAAGATGTCCCCGCTGGATCCATGGCCGTTGGTCGGGCTCGCCAGCGCAACATTGTCGATTGGGTGCTTCGACGCAGACCCGGTAGCGACTCGGCTAAGGCCGCACTGGCAGACTCATCCCATAAGAACTCCAAGTAAAGGAAACTAGATGACTGGCATCACGCAGAACAATGCAAAGCGGATGGTTCTTATCGCAGGCCGGTCACATCCTGAACTCGCACAAGCTGTAGCTGACAACCTTGGCGTTGAACTAGTTCCTACTCGTGCTTACAACTTTGCAAACGGTGAAATCTTCGTTCGCTTCGAAGAATCAATTCGTGGTTGCGATGTATTCGTACTTCAGACTCACACTGCTCCAGTTAACGAATGGATCATGGAGCACTTGCTTATGGTTGATGCACTTAAGCGTGCGTCTGCAAAGCGCATCACTGTGGTTGCCCCGTTCTATGGTTACGCCCGTCAAGATAAGAAGCATGCTGGTCGCGAACCAATTTCGGCTCGCTTGATGGCCGACCTTTTTGCAACTGCTGGCGCCGATCGCTTAATGAGCGTTGATCTACACACTGCCCAGATTCAGGGTTTCTTTGACGGACCAGTTGACCACTTGTTCGCACTTCCAATTCTTGCCGCGCACGTTGGTCGCACAGTTGATCGCGACAAGATCACTGTGGTTTCTCCAGATGCTGGTCGAGTTCGCGTTGCGGAACGTTGGACCGACATCTTGGGCGCACCGCTTGCCATCATGCACAAACGTCGCGATCCAGATGTTCCAAACGAAGCCAAGGTACTTGAAGTCGTCGGTGACGTTAAGGGTCGAGTTTGTGTAGTTGTTGACGACATGATCGATACCGGTGGCACCATCGTTAAGGCATCTGAAGCATTGTTTGAAAACGGTGCGTCCGATGTAATCGTTACCGCAACGCACGGAATTTTCTCTTCACCTGCCTCGCAGCGGTTGCAGGATTCTGGAATTCGCGAAGTTATTGTTACTGACACACTTCCAATTCCAGTTGAGAATCAATTCTCAAATCTGACAATCCTGCCGATTGCTCCATTGTTAGCTCGCGCCATCAAGGAAGTTTTTGACGAAGGCTCGGTTGCAAGTTTGTTCGACCACGTCGGCGTCTAAAAACGCCCGTTAAATCAGGGTTATTTAAGTTAAGCATTTTCACTCGTTTTGGCCTTGGGTACTGACCTGGGCTAACCTAGGGATGCTCCTCGGCGAGGGCCCTAAAAAGCCGTAATCGACGAAGGTCCGTTGTGGAGCTATCCATAAATGACCTAGTACGAGGAGAAACAAATGAGTGACGCATTAGTCGCAGAAGCCCGTTCAGATTTTGGTAAGGGCGCAGCACGTCGCCTTCGCCGTGACGGCAAAGTTCCAGCAGTGGTTTACGGGCACGGAATTGCTCCAATCCACGTGGCATTCGATGCACACACCTTGAGACTTACACTTCGCAAGAAAGTAACCTCTCTTGAAATCGTTCTTAACGGAAAGAATGAAACCGTTGCACCACGCGATCTTCAGATTGATCCAGTAACCCGCGGTATCGAGCACGTTGACTTTGTTTACGTAACAGCTGCTGAAGCTGCAACGCTTGCACGTGAAGCCGCTGAATCACATGCACGTCAAGAAGCAGATGCTGCAGCAGCAATTGCATTGGCAGAATCAAAGGCTGCAGCTCGCGCTGAAGCTGATGCTGCAAGCGATG